>JBKPRM010000171.1:0-6334 GCA_046734555.1 Actinomycetota bacterium
GATCTGCACCGACCCTCCGAACAGCCGTGTCGCGCCTGCGACGTCGAGGAACGCCTCGTCGAGGGAGATGGGCTCGACGAGCGGGGTGTAGGAGAGCAACACCTCACGGAACCGGTTGGAATGCAACCGGTAGGCTTCGAAGTCCGGCGGCAGGAACACCGCGTCGGGACAGAGCCGGCGAGCGCGGACCGTCGGCATCGCGCTGTGCACCCCGAACCGCCTCGCTTCGTACGAGGCGCTCGAGACGACGCCACGAGCCGCGGTGCCTCCGACGACGACGGGCTTGCCGCGCAGGCTCGGCTCCTTCAGGACCTCGACCCCGGCGTAGAACGCATCGAGGTCGACGTGCAGGATCGGCTCGAGCGGTCGCGGCGGCACCACTCGCCACCCTAGCCCGCGGAGCCGGGGCTCGCGTGCCACAACCGCTGCCCCCGCCGCGGGGCGATGGGCTGGCTCGGGTTCCCCATCGCTTCGCGCAGACGCCCCTCGCGCCGGGCCTCCTGCAGGGCGAGCAGATCCCAGACGTCTTCGGCGATCACGCTGATGCCTTCTTTGCCGCTGCGGCGGAGCTGCCCCCACACCGCCATCGCGTACGCATGGAACACCGTGCGCGCGGTTTTGGGTTGCACCGAGGGGAACACCGTCACCTCGATCGGGCCGGTCGCGTCGTCGAGCGAGACGAAGATGATGCGCTGACCGCTTCGCACCGCAGGCGTCTGCGAGGCGATCTTCACGCCTGCGACCATCACCCACTCCCCCTGCCGCTTGCGGCGAAGGTCGCTTGCGCGCGTCACGCCGAGGTCGCGCAACAGCGGCTCGTAGAAGCTCACGAGGTGCCGCGTCGCGTCCATGCCGAACACGTCGAGCTCGGCGCGGACGACCTCGGCCTCGGTGTACCCCGGGAACCGGTGCTGCGGTCCCGTCGCGTCGGTGAGCGAGAGCTGGTCGCCTTCGCGTGGCGCCTCGACCGTGATCGCCTCGTAGAGGTGGCCCCGGCGACCCCCGGGAAGTCCGTCGAACGCACCGGCGTGCGCGAGCGCCTCGGCGACGGGACGCGGGACCGTCGTTCGCCGAAGGAGATCGCCGACGTCGCGGAACGGTCGCTCGGCGCGCGCAGCGAGGATCGACCGGACGTCGGCAGCCGAGATGCCCTGGACGTCCTGCAACCCGATCCGGATGCCGAACACCCCGTCGGTCTCCTCCGTGACGTACTCGGGCTCGCTGCGATGCACGTCGAGTGGCAGGATCGGCACACCGGCTCGGCGGGCATCGTCGAGCAAGAGCCGTCGCGGGTACATGCCGGGGTCGTGCGTCAAGATCCCCGACAGGAACTGCGCTCGGTAGTGGGTCTTCAGCCACGACGAACGGTAGGTCGGCACCGCGAACGCCGCCGCGTGCGCCTTGCAGAACCCGAAGCTCGCGAACTGCGCGACGTCATCCCAGGTCTGCTCGGCAGCTCGGGGCTCGACGCCGCGCGCGACCGCCAGCTCGAGGAACTCCGCCCGGAATCCCGGCACCATCGCTTCGTCGTCGAGGTGGCGACGCACGTGGTCGGCGTGGGTGAGGTCGTAGCCCGCCATCGCCGCGAGCGTCCGGATCACCTGCTCGTGGTACACGATCACGCCGAACGTCTCCTGCAGCGCCTGCCGGAGGTCGGGATGCGCGTACGTCGGCGCCTCGAAGCCGCTGCGGCGCTCGATGTACGGCCGGATCATGTCCGACTTCACCGGGCCGGGCCGGAACAGCGAGATGTCGACGATCAGGTCTTCGAACCGGGTCGGCTGCAGCCGTTGCAACAGCTCGCGCTGCCCCGGCGATTCGATCTGGAAGCAGCCGAGGGTGTCCGATGCCCGAATCAGCTCGAAGGTCGGTTCGTCGTCGAGCGCGATCCGATCGAGCTCGATCTTCTCGCCGGTCGTCCGAGCGATCTCATCGATCGCATGACGCATCGACGACAGCATCCGCACCCCGAGGATGTCGAGCTTGAGGTAGCCGAGCAGCTCGACGTCGTCCTTGTCGGCCTGGATCATGCGGTGGCCGTTGGCGCTGCGTTCGAGCGGCACCCGCTCGACGAGGTCGTGGCTCGCGAGCACGATCCCGCACGGGTGCAGCGCGATGTGCCGGGGGAACCCGTCGAGTCGCTCGGCCACGCGGAACAACAGGTCGAGCTGGCGCATCGGCAGGTTGAGCCCCTGCAGCTCCGGGAGCTGCTCGAGCCCATCGCGCAGGTGCCGCGCCGAGATGTGTGGGAACGCCTTGGCGACGACGCCGACCTCGACCTCGGGCAGGCCGAGCGCCTTGCCCACCTCGCGCACCGCCGAGCGTGCGCGGTACGTATCGATCATCGCGACGCACGCGGCGCGCTCGTGACCGTGGCGCGTGAGGATCATGTCGTAGACGTCCTCCCGGCGCGCCGATTCGACGTCGATGTCGACGTCGGGCAGCTCGTCGCGCATCGGGTTCATGAAGCGCTCGAACGCGAGGTCGTGGCGCAGCGCATCGACGTCGGAGATGCCCGTCAGGTAGCACACGAGCGAGCCGGCAGCGCTCCCCCGGCACGCCGCGAAGATCCCCATCGTCTTGATGTCGGCGACGATGTCGGCGACCGTCAGGAAGTACGCGGCGTAGCCCATCCGCCGGATCATCGAGAGCTCGAGGTGCAGGCGGTCGCGGAGACGTTCGTCCTCGTGCATGCCGCGTTCGTGCACGCCGCGCCACGCCCGTTCGGCGAGCAACGCGTCGGCACCGCGTCCGGCCGGTGTCGGGAAGTCCGGGAAGTGGACGCGCTTCAGTCCGAGATCGAACGTGGATCGCCCGGCGAGCTCGATCGTGGCGTCGGCGAGCGCCGGATGTTCGGCGAACAGCTCCCGCATCGCCGCGGGTGGTTTCAGCCAGCCCTCGGCGTTGGCCCGTGTGACGTTGGACGCCGCGATCGGCACGATCCGGCGCATACATCCCAGCGCGTCGGCGACGAACGCATGCTCGGGCACGAGGTATCGCACGGGGTTCGTCGCGACCGCGGTCGCGTCGAGCCGCTCGGCGAACCGCAGCATCGAGCGGACCTCGGCGTCGGAGCGTGCCTCGAGTCGGTGTTCGACGGCGACGGCGCAGCGCTCACGTCCGAACGCCTCGCGGAAGCCCGTCGCGAGCGTCGCAGCCGCGTCGACGCGACCGGCGACGGCGAGACGTCCAGGATGCGACCTCGGTCCGAGCAACAACGTGAGCCCCGCGGCATGCGCGCAGATCTGCTCCATCGCGACCCATGGATCGCCGCGCTCGCCGAGCATGTGCGCGTCGGTCACGAGCCGGCAGAGGTTCGCGTAGCCAGTGTCGTCGTTCGCGAGCAGCACGACGTAGGCATCTCGGTCGTTCCTGTCCCCTCGTGGCGGTGGCACGGGAGCGCGCACGGTGAGCGATGCGCCGAGGATCGGTCGCACGCCTTCGCGCGCACACGCATCGACGAACCGGGCAGCGCCGTACAGCCCGTCGCGGTCGGTCAACGCGACCGCGGGCATCCCGAGCGCCGCGGCTTGCGCGACGAGGTGCTCGGGCGTGAACGCGCCCTCCTTGAGGGAGAAGCAGGACCGGACGTCGAGATGGACGAACGAGGCCATGTCTCCGCCTCAATCCCACAGCCGTTCCATGTGCCACCGGTCGCGCTGGCGATCGAAGTACAGGTCCCAGACCGCTCCCCCACGTGCTTCGACGCGCCAGTACTCACGGTCGCGGCCGTCGGACCACCACCGGCCCTCGATGCGCCACTTGCCGATCACGTCGGCGACCTCGTAGCGCCGGCCCCGCCACTCGAACGCCGACGGCAGCCCGGCGTCGCGTTCGACCCGAACCTCTTCGTCGAAGCGCTTCGTCATGCTGCCCCGGTCTGTTCTCTGTCGCCCACCCTCTCAAGGAATCGAACGTATGTTCGAGGAGGGAGGATGACCGTACCCCTGCCCTCCGACATCCGTCAAGACGGCGATCGGCCGGGCGGTACGCTCGCGAACATGGGAGCGACGAACGGAGGAGCCGGGGCGGTCGAGGCCACCACCCGGTTCGAGCCCGGCGACCCCATCGTGATCCGCGAGATCTGGAACGGTCGCGTCTGGTACGCGCGGCCGGCGACCGTCGTTCGCGACGACCCGAACCTCACGATGCTGCACGTCCACCCGCGTGCGCATGCGATGGAGCCGATCGATGCCGCCGGCAACGCGCTTCGCATCCCGACCGACATCTGGACGTTCCGCGACACCGAGCGCGGCGACACGTGGAACCTGTCGTTCGCGTTCCCCGACACCCCCTATTCGGTGATCCTCGGCTACGAGCCGACCGGCGAGCTGCGCGAGTACTACGTGAACCTGCAGACGCCGCTCGTGCGAACCGGTGTGGGGTTCGACACGGTCGAACACATCCTCGACGTGCAGATCACCCCGGATCGCTCGTCGTGGACGTGGAAGGACGAGGACGAACTCGCCGCGGCGGTCGAGGACGGGTTGTTCACCGAAGAAGACGTCGGTTGGTTCCGATACTGGGGCGAGCGCGCCGTCGAGCAGGTGTTGCTCCGGGAGCCACCGTTCGACGAGGACTGGTCGGCGTGGCGGCCGGATCCGCGCTGGCCGCAGCCGGTGCTGCCCGACGATTGGGCCCTCGTGCCCGCCTGAAGGCGTCCCACATCCCTCGGGCGTCCGACGTAGTATCCGGCGGTCGCATACACCTCGAGGAGGGGTCGGGTATGTCTGGGTTCGACGACGGCGGGATGGCGCCCCCGCCACCACCCCCGAGCGCCGGCGGCGGCGGGGCGATCCCGCAACGCGGCCTCGGTGACATCCTCACCACCGCGTTCGAGCTCTACCGCGCCAACGCCGCCAAGCTGATCCAGATCGTCGCGATCGTCGTCATCCCGCTGACGTTCGTGCTCGCATTCCTGACGCAGGTCGCCTTCAAACAGGATTGCGAGCCGGGCAACATCGAGACGTTCCAAGACGTGCAGGACTTCGCGAACCGATGCACCGGCACGTTCGGCCGATCGCTGTTGATCGGTGCGCTCGGTTGGTTCATCGCCATCGCGATCCAGCAGCTCGTCCTTGGCGCCGTCACGCGCGGAGGCGCGGCGGCGACCCTCGGCCGCGAGGTGGACGTCAATGCGAGCTATCGATACGCCTTCTCACGGCTCGGCGGGCTGATCGGTCTTGCGCTGCTCATCGGATTGGTCGTGGGCGTTGGATTCATCCTGCTGATCATCCCCGGGATCATCTTCCTGGTCTTCCTGTCCGTCTCGGTGTCGGCGTTCATCATCGAACGGCTCGGCGTGACGGAGTCGATGTCGCGCTCCTGGCGGCTCGTGAGCGGTCAGTGGTGGCACACGCTCGGCGTCATCGTGGTCGCCGCGATCATCGCAGGGGTGATCAACGGGATCCTGACGGCGATCGGCGGCAGCAACTTCTTCCTATATTGGATCTTCTCGAGCATCGGGCAGATCATCACCGCCCCGTTCGTCGCGCTCGTGAACGTGTTGCTGTACATCGACCTACGAGCTCGGCACGAGGGACTCACGGCCTCGCAGCTCGGCGGCGAGCTCGACGCCGGTCAGGCCTGACCGGCGGTTCACGCATCGAGGCGGGGGGCCGGCCGGGGCGCCCGTTCTCGTTCTACCCTTCCCCGATGGCGACCACCCGCGCGGCCCTCGACGTGACCGCTCTGCGGACGAGGTTCCCGGCCCTCGGGCGGCTCGCGCCCGACGGCCGGCCGTACGTCTGGGCGGACGCTCCCGGCGGCTCGCAGATGGTCGACACCGCCCTCGCCGCGATCGTCGAGCGCATCCGTGCCGGTGCCTCGAACACCCACGGTGTGTTCCCGTTGAGCAAGGAGATCGACGCCTTGATCGCGGATGCGCGACGCGCCGGCGCCGACCTGCTCGGCTGCGAGCCCGGGGAGATCGTCTTCGGACAGAACACGACGTCGCTCCTCCTGCATCTTTCCCGCTCGATCGGTCGCACCTGGGGGCCGGGCGATGAGATCGTCGTCACCCGGTTGGACCACGATGCGAACATCCGGCCTTGGGTGCTCGCAGCGCGCGACGCCGGTGCCACCGTGCGGTGGGTCGACGTGCGCGACGACGACGTGACGCTGGATCTCGATTCCCTCGACGCGCAACTGTCCGGTCGGACGAAGCTCGTCGCCTGCACGCTCGCGTCCAACGCCGTCGGCACGATCCCTCCCGCCGCCGATCTCGTCGCGCGGGCGAAGGCGGCCGGGGCAATGGTCGCGCTCGACGGGGTGCACCTCGCCCAGCATCGCGCGATCGACCTGCGCGCCCTTGGCGCCGACATCATCGCGAGCT
>JBKPRM010000172.1:0-2746 GCA_046734555.1 Actinomycetota bacterium
GCAACGCCGCCCATTCCTCCGTGTGGGATGCCCCGGGGTCGATCCTGCACGTCGAGCTCGCGCACGAGACCGACGTGTTCGTGATCGCGCCGGCGACCGCCAACGTGATCGCCAAGCTTGCCCACGGTCTCGCCGACGACCTCCTCAGTGCGATCGCGCTCGAGTACGACGGCCCCCTGGTGATCGCGCCGGCGATGCACACCGGGATGTGGCAGGCCGACGCGACGCAGCACAACGTGCGGCGGCTCGCGTCGCGCGGCGCGGGCTTCGTCGGCCCCGTCGAGGGATCGCTCGCGCGCGGTGACGAAGGGGTCGGCCGGATGAGCGAACCCGATGAGATCGCCGCGGCGGTTGCAGCTCGACTGGAGCCGGGAACCTCGAGCGGCTCGCTCGCCGGACATCGTGTGGTCGTGACGGCCGGTCCGACGCACGAGCCGATCGATCCGGTGCGGTTCGTCGGCAACCGGTCGAGCGGCAGGATGGGTGTCGCGATCGCGGCCGAGGCGCTCGCGCGTGGCGCCGAGGTCACGCTCGTGTACGGCCCCGCCACGGCCCCGCCACCGGCCGGCGCCGAGGTCGTCGACGTGGGAACCGCCGAGGAGATGCGTGCAGAGGTCATGGCGCGTGCCGACGCCGACGTGATCGTCATGGCGGCGGCGGTCGCCGACTTCCGGCCGAAGGAGTCCGCGGATCACAAACTGAAGAAGGAGCAAGGTGTTCCCGACCTCGTGCTCGAGCCGACCATCGACATCCTCGCCGAGCTCCAAGCGCATCCACGGCCGGACCGCGTGGTCGTGGGGTTCGCGGCCGAGACCGACGACGTCGAGGCGGCGGGGCGCGAGAAGCTCCGGCGCAAGGCGCTCGATCTCGTGGTCGCGAACCGGGTCGGCCGGCCCGGCACGGGATTCGGTGCGGAAACGAACGACGCGGCGATCCTGACCGCCGACGGCGACGGTGTGGCGCTGCGCTCGTGGACGAAGCCCGAGCTCGCCGCGGCGCTATGGGATCGCGTCGGTGCGCTGCTGGGTGCGCGCGGCGGTCGTTCCTGACGGGTGTCCTCGGCCACGGCTAGACTCGCGCGATCATGACGACCGGCCACCTCTTCTCGTCCGAATCCGTCACCGAGGGTCACCCCGACAAGCTCGCCGACCAGATCAGCGACGCCGTGCTCGATGCGATCCTCACCGAGGACGCGCAGAGCCGGGTCGCCTGCGAGACCCTCGTCACGACCGGCGTCGTGTTCGTGTCGGGTGAGATCACGCTGGCCGAAGGATGGGTCGACATCCCGTCCGTCGTCCGCAGGACGGTCACCGACGTTGGCTACACCGACGCGAAGTTCGGCCTCGACGGCGAGACGTGCGGGGTCGTCACGGCGATCCAAGAGCAGTCCGCCGACATCGCGATCGGTGTCGACCACGCGCTCGAGGAGCGCGAGGGGCACGCGACCGACGATCTCGACCATCTCGGCGCCGGCGACCAGGGCATGATGTTCGGCTACGCCTGCCGCGAGACCGACGAGCTGATGCCGTTGCCGATCGCGATGGCCCACCGGCTCTCCAAGCGTCTCGCCGACGTCCGCAAGGCGGGCGTCGTTCCGTATCTGCGTCCCGACGGGAAGAGCCAGGTCTCTGTCGAATACCTGGATCACAAGCCCATCCGGGTCGACACGGTGTTGATCAGCGCGCAGCATCGCGAAGAGGTCGATGTGGACACGCTTTTGCGTCCCGACATCGAGGCCGAAGTCATCGATCCGGTGCTCCGCGAGTTCCCGGATCTGGCCGCCGACGACGTGCGGGTACTCGTGAACCCGACCGGTCGCTTCGAGATCGGCGGCCCCAAGGCTGATACCGGGCTCACCGGGCGCAAGATCATCGTCGACACCTACGGGGGCATGGCCCCGCACGGCGGTGGGGCGTTCTCCGGCAAGGATCCGACGAAGGTCGACCGCTCGGCGGCCTACATGGCGCGATACGTGGCCAAGAACGTCGTGGCGGCGGGGCTCGCCGATCGGTGCCAGCTCCAGGTGGCCTACGCCATCGGCACGGCGCATCCGGTATCGCTGATGGTCGAGCTGTTCGGGACCTCGACGGTCGATCCCGATGCGATCGAGAAGGGCATCTGGGAAGTCTTCGACTTCCGTCCCGCGGCGATCATCCGTGATCTCGATCTGGCCCGGCCGATCTACGCCGAGACCGCGGCCTACGGCCATTTCGGCCGCAAGGAGTTCCCGTGGGAGGCGACCGACCGCGTCGACGCGCTCCGAAGCGCCGTCGGCGCCTGAGGTCCTCGCCGGGCCGGTCGCGGTCTGCATCGACCGGCCGCTGCTCGCGCTCGACAAGCCGTTCACCTACGACCTGCCGGTTGAGCTCGGCGCCGGGCTCGGCTCCTACGTGCGGTTCCGGTTCCACGGCGTGTTGACCCGCGGCTGGATCCTGGGACCGACCGAGGACGTGCCGCCTCGGATGCTGCCGGTCATGCGATCCGTGTCGCCCGTCCGGTTCTTCGATGCCTCGCTCCTGCAGCTCGCACGATGGGTGGCTGCGCGCTACGTGACGCCGCTCGCGACGGTGCTCGGATCACTGTCACCGCCGCGCGTCGCCGCCGAGGAGCGCCGCCGCACGCCCGCGCCGAGTCTGGGGACGGGCATCGACGACATCGGTCCCATCGCCGACGTGTTGGCGGGGTACTCGAACGGACATGCGTTGCTCGACGCCATCCGGGGCCGCGGTGGCGAACGGGCGTGGAT
>JBKPRM010000173.1:0-6574 GCA_046734555.1 Actinomycetota bacterium
GTTGTGCACGGCCACCGACAGCGACAGCGACTGGAACCCTTCCTCACGCGCCTGCACCATGCACGCGCGGAGCACGGTCTCGCCGATCCCCTTGCGCCGGTGCAGCGGCACGACCGCGATCGACAGCTCGGGGGTCTTCTCGTCAACGAACCCGTAGCCCGGCGTGTCCTCGGTGAACAGGCGGTACCACGCCGCGCCGACGGGCTCGCCCTCGATCTCGGCGACGACGCCGCCGTCCCCCTCGCGCCCCCACCCCTGGTAGTAGCGCAACAGCATCGGCTCGGCGAGCACCTCTTCCATCGGCTCGCGCGGCCAGTCGGGGTTCCACCGGGCCGCCTCGTAGAGCATCTTGCGCAGGAACGGCAGGTCCTCGCGCGTGGCCGGCCGGATGTTCATAGCCGGATGCTAGCGCAGCGCATCGATCAGACGGTCTCGGTTTGGCGCTTCGGCGTGCCGCTGACGAGCATCGGGACGCTCGTGAGCACCACCCGGTCCTCGTAGAGGAACAGGCGCTTGATGAACAGCGCGTTCTGGTTGTGCAGCGGCAGCTGCCACCAGTGCGACACGATGACCTCGGGCACGATCACGTTGACGACGGTGCCGGGATCGGCCGAGTAGCGCCTGACCTCCTCGAGCATCGGACCGGTGAGATCCCGGAACGGCGCCTCGACGATGTCGAGGGGGATCTCGAAGCCCGCGTCGAACCAGGCGGTTTCGAGGCGGTGTGCGGCCTCGGGGTCGAGGTCGAAGTAGATCGCGCGCGTGATCGTCGCGTCGAGCGACCGCGCGTAGTTCACCGCCCGGGTCGTGAGGTCGTTGACCGATGAGATGAACACGAGCGCGACCGTCCGGTGCGGGATCAACGGCTTCGCATCGACGCCGCGCGGCCCTTCGTCGGTCACCACGACCGGCACGTCGGTGATCACGACGTGCGGCAGCCGGAGCAGCACCGCCTTCAGCCGGACGAGCGCACCGGTGTGCAGCACGTAGCTCGCGAGACCCGAACTGATCAACTCCGGGACGACCAGGTTCACGACGTCGTGCTCGCCGAGCTCCATCGACGAGATGAACCGCCGCATGCTCGCGGTGAGGCTGCCGCCGCCTGCGGCTTCCAGCGGCGGCACGCCGGGCCCAGCGAACGAGGCCCAGTTCCGTGCGAGGTCATCCGGCACAGACGCACGTGGCGTGACGATGCGCAGGGAGCGCGGGTGGAACGATCGGATGTACCCCAGCGCCTCGGCGGTCGCCGCGTCGACGTCGCGCACGAGCAGGACCACGTGGTTCTCACCCAGCGTGCTGGTCCGTTCGATCCCTCGATCCACGACGGAGCGGACCCACACGTAGTGTCGGTGGATCGCGTAGAACAGCGGGACCAACAACGCGATGATCAACATCGAGAGCCACGCGCCGTCCTTGAACTTCGACAAGATGACGACGATCAACACGATGAACGTCGTCGTCGCCCCGATCCCGTTGATCACGATCGAACGACGCCATCCCTTCTCCGCCTGCGCGCCTTTGCGGCCCTCGGCCAGCCAGTGGCGGACCATGCCCGTCTGCGACAGCGTGAACGACGTGAATACGCCTACGACGTAGAAATGGATCAACTGATCGAGCTCGGCGTGGAATATGTAGATCATCAACCCGGCGAGCACGCTCAAGACGACGACACCGTTGGAGAACACGAGCCGGTCACCCCGGTTCACGAACTGACTCGGCATGAACCGGTCCCGTGCGAGGATCGACGACAGCCGTGGGAAGTCCTGATACGCGGTGTTCGCGGCCAAGATCAAGATCGCAGCGGTGAACGTCTGCACGATGAAGAACCCGATCGAGCCGTTGCCGTAGACCGCGGTCGCGATCAAGGCCACCACGGAGCGCTCGTCGCTCGCGATCACGCCGTGGATGTGCGTGGCGAGGAACGAGATCCCCAGGAACATCGTGACGCCGATGGTCCCCATGATGGCGAGGGTGGTCGCGGCGTTGCGCGCCTGTGGATGCTTGAACGCCGGGACGCCGTCGGTGATCGCCTCGACACCCGTGAGCGCCGTCGCACCCTGGGAGAACGCCTTCAAGATCGCGAACACGCCGACGGTCGTGACGGCCGTGGCGGCGCCCTCGATCGGCTCGACGTGGATCGGCACGGCCGGGCAGCCGCCGAGGCATCGCACGATGCCGACCCCGATGAGCAACAGGATCGAGACAACGAACCCATAGGTCGGGATCGCGAAGACCGTCCCCGATTCCTTCGCCCCCCGCAGGTTGGTGACGGTGACGAACGTGACGAACAGCAGCGACAGCATCACCTTGTGCTCGTTCGCCCACGGGAACGCTGACCCGATCGCGAACACCCCGGCGACGATCGAGACGACGACGGTCATCATGTAGTCGAACAACAGCGCCGCCGCCGCGACCAGGCCCGGTGTGATGCCGAGGTTCTCCTTCGTCACGAGGTAGGCACCGCCGCCGCGTGGATACGCGCGCACCGTTTGGCGGTAGGACGTCACGACCACCCCCATCAGCAGGGCGATCGCGACGGCGATCGGCATGACGTAGGCATGGGGCCGAGCCGTCACGAGGGTCAGCGCGATCAAGATCTCGCCGGTCGCGTATGCCACCGAGGACAACGCGTCCGAGGCGAACACCGGGAGCGCCAGGACCTTGGGCAACAACGTGTGCTCGAGGTGGTGGCTGGAGAACGCTCGACCCACGAGGACGCGCTTGGCGACCGAGCCGGTCGAGGTCTTCGTCGGCGTGGAGCCCCCCATCGCAGGTGATGCTACGGCGTCGACAGGACGGAGCGGGTCAACCGGTTGTCTCGGCGATCCAGCGGTAGCCGACGCCGGGCTCGGTCACGATCATGCCGGGCGTCGAGGCGTCGTCACCGAGCTTCTTGCGGAGCGCTCGGATGTAGGTGCGTAGATAGGTCGTCTCGGTGCCGTAGCCCTGACCCCATACCCGCCGGAGCAACCATTGGTGCGTCAGGAGCTTGCCCGGGTTGGTCACGAGCGCCTCGAGCAACGAGTACTCCGTCGGCGTCAGGTGCAACTGCTCGCCGTCCTGGGTCACGAGCTGCTTCGCCAGGTCGACCTCGAGGGTGCCGAACGACAGGCTCGGCGCGTCGGGCTCGCCGGTCCCACGCCGGCGAAGCGCCGCGCGCGATCGGGCGAGCAGCTCCTCCATGCCGAACGGTTTCGTGACGTAGTCGTCGGCCCCCGCATCGAGCGCCGCCACCTTGTCGCTTTGGCCCTCACGGACCGACAGCACGATGATCGGCACCTCAGAGAACGCCCGGACGCGCTTGATCACCTCGGTCCCGTCCATGTCCGGCAGGCCGAGGTCGAGCAAGATCAGCTCGGGGTGTTGGCCGGCGGCGGCGACGACCCCCTCGTCGCCGGTTCCCACCGTCTCCACGACGTAGCCGTGGGCCTCCAGGCTCGTGCGCAGCGCCCGACGGATCTGCGGCTCGTCGTCCACGACCAATACCTTCACGTCGCCTGCTCCCCGATCGGCAGGTCGAGCACCACGGCCGTACCGCCCGCGGTGGTCTCCTCGATCCAGATCTCGCCGCCGTGCGCCGTGACGATCGCCCGGACGATCGCGAGGCCCAGTCCGCTGCCCGGCCGCTCCGGATCCTCACGCCCACGATAGAAGGGCTCGAACACCTTCTCGCGTTGCGCCTGTGGGATCCCGGGTCCCTCGTCGGCCACCCGCACGCGGACGGAGCCGTCGTCCCGAGCCACGTCGATCCGTACGGTGCCGCCGGCCGGGGAGTGCCGCGCCGCGTTCTCCAGCAGGTTCGTCAGGACCTGGTCGAGCTGCACCGGGTCGGCCGGGATCTCGGGCAACTCGTCGGTCGACCGCAGGTCGAGCCGGACGCCCGTGAGCTGCGGACGCATCCGCGCGACGACTGCCTCGGCGACCTCTTCGACGTCGGTCGAGACGCGCCGCGGTATCAGGGCACCTGCGCGGATCCGAGCCAGGTCGAGGATGTTGCCGACCAGACGGTTCAGCCGGTCGGTCTCCTCCAAGATCGTGAGCAGCAGGTCGCGCTGCTGTTCGGCGCCATAGACCGTGGTCGTGTCGAGCAGGCTCGTCACGCCCGCCTTGATCGAGGCGAGCGGCGTGCGGAGATCGTGGGTGACCGAGGAGAACATCGCCGCGCGCAGCTGGTTTGTCTCGGCGTCGAGCTGCGCGAGGCGTGCGCGCGCGTCCAGGCGCGCACGGTCCAGGGCGACGGCTGCTTGCCGGGTGGCGGCTTCGAGCAGCTCGTGCTCGCGCCGCGTGAATGGGCGCGCCTTCGCCGGCCGCTCGGTCGTCAGGGTACCGAGCGGGATCGAGGCGATCACCACGGGGATCACCTGGGTCGGACCGCCCGGCTCGACGCCGCCCCGGGTCGCGGTCGCGCTCATCGCCTGCCCGTCCAACGTGACCTCCACGGTGCACACCGCGAGGGCGAACGGTTCGAGCAGGACGCTGACGAACTCGTCGAGCACCCGGTCCGGCAGGTCACCCGACAACAGCTTGCTCGACAGGAAAGCGAGCAGCCGCGCCTCTCGCTCGCGCTCACTCGCCCGCCGTCTCTCGGCGGCGGCGTTCCCGACGACGAGGCCGACGACCGCGGCGATCGCGAGGAAGACCACGCCGGCGACCACGTCGCGGAGTTGCTGGAAGGCGAACCCCGATTCCTCGCCCGGGATGTGGATGAAACGAAGGGCGAGCGCGGACAGCAGCGCGGCGAAGATGCCGGCCCAGATGCCACCGGTGACGGCCGCGACCGTGACCGCGAGCATGAAGATCGCGACCACCGGCCCCGAGCCGAGGTTGCGCGTGAGCAGGGCCAACACGGTCCCGCACGCCGCGGCGAACACGCCGACCGCGACCGCGGGGCCTGAGATCCGGTCTTCCACCCGCGGGTCGAGGCGATCGCTCACCGGCACACGCTACCCCGGCCCTTCGGCGGAAGGTCGACAGGAACCTCTTCACGCATTCTTCACGCGCTGGGGTCCTTCCTTCACGCCCCGCTCACGCCCGGGGCCTGACCCTGATACCTGGAAAGAGGGTCTCGCGGAGACCGACGTCGGACCGTCACCCCCGGCGTCGATGGATGCGAGACGGAGCACCGACAACCACTTTCCTCCGAGCCCGTCTGCGGGGCCGGCAGCTCCCTCCAGCTGTCGGCCCGCAGGCATATCTGGGGCCCTTTCGCGAGTCGCTTCCCCGAACGGGTACATTCCACGCCGATGCGCGTCGTGATCATGGGCTGCGGACGGGTCGGCTCCGAGCTGTCCCGCGCGCTCGGCGACGCCGGCCACGAGGTCACCGTGATCGACAAGCAGGCGGAGGCGTTCGATCGCTATCCGCCCGGCGAGCACGCGCGGCAGATCGTGGGGCTCGGATTCGATCGCGACGTCCTCGAGGAGGCCGGCATCCGGGAGGCCGACGCCTTCATCGCGGTCTCGAGCGGCGACAACTCCAACATCGTGTCGGCACGTGTAGCGCTCGAGCACTATCACGTGCCGAAGGTGATCGCGCGGATATTCGATCCGCGCCGCGCCGAGATCTACGAGCGACTCAACATCCCGACCGTGGCTACGACGACATGGGGCGTGAAGCAGATGCAGCTCATGTTGCTGCACACCGGCAAGGAGGTGCGCGAGAGCCTCGCCGGGGGCGAGCTGTTGCGTGTGCGCCTGCCGGTGCCGTCGCATCTGGTCGGCAAGCCGGTCACGAGCCTGAACGCCGACGGCCGCATCCTCGTCGCCGGCGTCTCGCGGGGCGGGAAGGGATTCATCCCGTCCGCGTCCAGCACGCTGCAGGAGGGCGACTTCCTGATCGCGATCGTCGCGAAGGACGCGGTTGACCAACTGGACGCGTTGCTCGAGCAAGGGGAGCAGCACTGATGCGGGTCGTCGTCACCGGCGGGGGCGCGATCGGACGGCACGTCGCCGGCGACCTGGCGGCACGCGGGCACGAGGTCACGCTGATCGAGCAGGACAAGGCGGTCGTCGAAGATCTCCGCGAGGAGATACCGGCCGTGACGGTCATGCTCGGGGACGCGTGCGAGCCATGGGTGCTCGACGACGCCGAGCTGGCGAGCGCCGACGTCGTCGTGGCCGCGACCGGCGACGACGAGGACAACCTCGTCACGTCACTGCTGGCGAAGCAGGAATTCGCCGTCCCACGCGTGCTCGCTCGCGTGAACCACCCCAAGAACGAATGGCTGTTCACCGACCAATGGGGGGTGGACACCGCGGTCTCGCCGCCGCACGTCCTGACGTCGATGGTCGAAGAGGCGGTCACGACCGGTGACCTGGTTCAGCTGCTGCGGCTGGAAGGCGGCAAGATCTCGATCGTCGAGATGAAGCTCGCGCCCGACTCGCCGGCTGCGGGCCGTCCGATCTACGAGCTCCGTCTGCCCAACGACGCGGCGATCGTCGCGATCTTGCGCGACGGTCATGTCGTGATCCCCCAGCCGGAGACGGTGTTCGGGGCCGGCGACGAGCTCGTCGCCCTCGCGGCGACCGGGACCGAACAGGCCCTCCGCGCCACGATCGTCGGCTAGGCCGACGGC
>JBKPRM010000174.1:0-3751 GCA_046734555.1 Actinomycetota bacterium
GTACATGATCCGGTTGTCCCGGGCTCCCGCGGAGGAGCCACACCTGGTCGGTCCGTCCCGATGGATCGGCACGTTCCGCACGAGACCGCGGCGCATCACGGTGGTCGCGATGTTCGTTTGGGCCGCGTTCGTGATCGTGCTGTGCGCGGAACCGTTCGCCCACGCGCTGGTATCGGCCGGCCGCGACTACGGGGTGTCGGAGTTCTTCCTGGTGCAGTGGCTGGCGCCGCTCGCATCGGAGGCCCCGGAGTTCATCATCGCGGGCCTGTTCGCGTGGCGACTGCAGACGGACACCGCCCTCGGCGCCCTCGTGAGCTCCAAGGTGAACCAATGGACGCTGCTGGTCGGGTCGCTGCCGGTCGTGTTCGCGATCGCATCGAGGAGCTTCCACGGGTTGCCGATCCAGGGGACCCAGCGGTTGGAGCTACTGCTCACCGCCGCGCAGTCGCTGTTCGCGGTCGCGCTGATCTCGAACCTGCGCATGTCGATCCGCGAGGCCTGGTGGATCTTCGGGCTGTTCTTCGTGCAGTTCGTCGCCTCGGTGGTCGCCGGCGAGCACCTGCACGAGGAGTTCCTCGTCGCGACCTCGGCGATCTACCTGGCGGTCGGCACGTGGCTGCTGTTCGTGCACCGCATGGCCGTCGGGGCGCTCGTTCGCGACGGGTTCCGCGCGCCGTACGAAGAGCTCGCGGCGGAGGGCTCGTAGCCTGGGCCTGATGCAAGCCCAGGCCTTCCTCGACTCGCTGACCGCCGATCCGGTCGAGGCGGAAAACCTCGTCCACGTGCAGGAGCTGCCTGCGCGCGCACCGGTCGTCGTGCCGTTCCCCGAGGATCTGCCGGAGCTGCTCGTCTCGCGGCTCGGGCTCACCGGCGTCGATGGTCTGTATCCACATCAGGCGGCCGGCCTCACCGCCTTGCGCGCGGGGCGCCACGTGATGCTCGCCACCGGCACCGCGAGCGGGAAGTCGCTCGTGTACCAGATCGCGGCGGCCGAGGCGGCACTCACGACGCCGAAGGCGACCGCGTTGTTCCTCTTCCCGACGAAGGCGCTGGCACGCGACCAGCTGCGTGGGCTCCGTGCGATGAAGCTCTCGCAGGTGCGGGCGGCGGTGTACGACGGCGACACGCCGCAGGCCGAACGGCCCTTGATCCGCAAGAACGCCAACGTGTTGCTGACGAACCCCGACATGCTGCACCTGGCGCTGCTCGCCGATCACGCGCGCTGGGCGGACTTCCTGCTCCGGCTGTCGCTGGTCGTGGTCGACGAGGCGCACGTCCTCCGCGGCGTGTTCGGCTCGCACGTCTCGATGGTGCTGCGGCGGTTGCGGCGACTCGTCGCGATGCACGGTGGCGACCCGCGATGGTGCCTCGCGAGCGCGACGATCGGTAACCCCGGCGAGCTGGCCGAGCGGCTGACCGGCCTCGACGTCGACGTCGTGCTCGAAGACGCCGCGCCGCGAGGACGGAAGCTGTTCGCCCTCTGGAACCCGCCGATCATCGACGAGGAGACGGGAGCGCGACGGAGCTCGTTGGCGGAGGCCTCGTCCGTCATGACGCACCTGGTCGATGACGGCGCGCGGACGATCGGGTTCGCCCGGTCGCGGAGAGCGGCGGAGCTCCTCGCGGAGTTCACCCGGCGCGGGGTGTCCGAGGCCCAGGCTCGCGACCGGATCCGCGCCTACCGAGCCGGCTACCTGGCGGAGGACCGGCGGCGGATCGAACGCGAGCTGGCGGACGGGGATCTCGTCGCGGTCGCGGCGACGAGCGCCCTCGAGCTCGGCATCGACATCGGCTCGCTCGACGCGGCGGTGCTGACCGGGTTCCCAGGGACGCGGGCATCGATGTGGCAGCAAGCCGGTCGCGCGGGTCGTCGCAACGACGAGTCGATCGCCGTCCTCGTCGCACAGGACGATCCCCTCGACCAGTACCTGGTGCAGCACGCGGACGATCTGTTCGGTCAGTCACCCGAGGCGGCCGTCATCGACCCGACGAACCCGTACGTGCTCGATCCGCACCTGCGATGCGCGGCGCGCGAGTTCCCGTTGGACGACGAGGAGGCCAAGCGGTTCTTCGGCGATACGGCCGTGGACGGACTCCGCCGGCTCGCTGAGGACGGCGTGGTCAAGCAGCGACGCGATCGCTGGCACGACGTCGGGTCGACGTCGCCGCACCGCGAGATCGACATCCGGGCAGGGGGTGGCCACGTCTACCGGATCGTGCGCGAGGACACCGGCGAGATGATCGGAACCGCCGACGAGCACCGCGCGTTCGGCACGCTGCATCCCGGAGCCGTCTACCTGCATCAAGGGGAGCAGTTCCTCGTGCGGAAGCTCGACCTGACGGGTCGGGTCGCGCTGGTCGAGGAGGCGGACCCCGACTACTACACCCAGGCTCGCGACGTCACGGACATCATGATAGTCAACTTGATTGACCATCGCTCGCTGGGTGACGCCGAGCTGTGTTTCGGCGACGTCGATGTGACGAACCAGGTCGTCGGGTTCGTGCGGAAGCTCGTTGCCACGAACGAGCTGGTGAGCCATGAGGCGCTGCCGCTGCCGCCGGTGACCCTGCGAACCCGAGCCGTCTGGTGGACGCTGCCCGGCCGACTGATCGACGCGGCCGACGTGTCGCCCGCAGAACTCGCCGGCGGCATCCACGGCGCAGAGCACTGCGCGATCGGGTTGCTTCCGCTGGTCGCGACGTGCGATCGCTGGGACATCGGCGGCGTCTCCACCCCTGTACACCCCGATACAGGACTCACGACGATCTTCGTCTACGACGGGTATCCGGGCGGGGCTGGGATCGCCGAACGCGGCTACCACGCTGCAGAGCGCTGGCTCCGCGCGACGACCGACCGGCTTCGCGACTGCCCCTGCCGGGACGGGTGTCCTTCCTGTGTCGTCTCCCCGAAATGCGGCAACGGCAACGAACCGTTGGACAAGGCCGCCGGTCGGCGCCTCCTGGATCAGCTCTTAGCCCGCTGACGGGCGGGTGTCGCGGTCCGAGTATCGCCGCTGAGCTCCGCTCGCAAGGCGAGACCGCTCACCTCACATGTGGGTGAGGAACCGTAGCGGGTCCGGAACACGAACGTGTGGCCTTCCCACTTGATCCGGCAGGTGATCTTGCCACCGCCCTCCTGCCCGGCTTGCAGCTATCGGTGTACTTCTGGAAGATCCAGCGGTTGGGCCACGCAACGAAGACCCCGAAGACAAGGATGAGGGCCGACGCGACGACGCCGACCACGATCCATGCCCGTCTCCCGGAGGCTCGCCGCGCGGCCGCCGGCTGCCATCTGTCCGGTCGAGTGAGGCGGGGAGCTCGCGCCCGATGTCTCGCTCACCCCCTACCCTCGGCCGATCCCCCTTCGTACTTGCGCTCGGAGGCTCGTCGGCCGAGCTCGGCGATCACGACGAGCACGATCGAGGCGACGAGGATCACCGCCGAGACGGCGACCAGTTGCGGGAGCTGACTCGCGACCCGCAGCTGCGCGAACAGGAACACCGGCCAGGTCGGCGAGGAGCCGGCCAAGAACGATGCGATCGCGTACTCGTCGAACGACAACGTGAGCGCGATCAGGAACGCCGACAGCAACGCCGGGTACAGCAGGGGGAACGTCACCCGCCAGAAGGTGTCCCACGCGCTCGCGCCGAGGTCGTGGGCGGCTTCCTCCAACGCGATGCTCAACCGTTCGAGCAACGGCGTGATCGTGAGGATCGTGTAGGGCAGCGCGACCACCACGTGCCCGATCGCG
>JBKPRM010000175.1:0-2956 GCA_046734555.1 Actinomycetota bacterium
GAGCGCACAGCGCGCGTCGCCTGGCGACCCGGGTTGTGAAGGCGGGTGGAACCGCGGGAGTTCGAACTCATCGACCTCTCGTCCTGTCGGGACGAGGGGTCGTTTCGATTCTCGGAGGCGGACGTGGCGGACCAGGACAAGCCAGCATCGGCCGGGGAACCCAGCCAGGGTGGCGTCGCGGGGGCGGACGACGCGGACGCGGAGCTGCTCGCTGCACCCGAGCGGGGCTCGGTCGACGAGCTGCTCGACGCGGGTGCGCATGACGAGCTCGACGCGATGCGCCACTCGACCGCCCACGTCCTGGCCGAGGCCGTCCTCGACCTGTTCCCGGGCGCCAAGCTCGGCATCGGCCCGGCCGTGGCCGACGGCTTCTACTACGACTTCGACCTGCCGCGGGCGCTGACGCCGGACGACCTCGGCGCGATCGAGGCGCGCATGCGCGACAGCGTCGCCGCGGACAACGCCTTCGTCCGGAAGGAGCTGGCGTTCGACGACGCCCGGTCGATCGTGGAGGGCGCCGGGCAGACGTTCAAGGTCGAGATCCTCGACGACCTCGCCGCCAGGGCGAAGGCGGCCGGCGAGGCCCTCCCGCCCGTCACCTTCTACGAGCACGGCTCGTTCAGCGACCTGTGCCGCGGCCCGCACGTCGCATCGACCGGGAGGATCGGGCCGTTCAAGCTGCTCTCGATCGCCGCCGCGTACTGGCGCGGCGACGAGAAGCGGCCGATGCTCCAGCGCATCTACGGCACGGTCTGGCCGACCGAGCAGGAGCTGGCCGACTTCCTGTGGCGGCGCGAGGAGGCGAAGAAGCGCGACCACCGCCGCCTGGGCGTCCAGCTCGACCTGTTCAGCTTCCACGACGTCAGCCCGGCGATGGCCTTCTGGCACCCGAAGGGCCAGCGCATCTGGCGCACGCTCGAGGGCGCCATGCGCGAGCTGCAGGCGAAGCGGGGCTACCAGGAAATCTCGACGCCGATCGTCGTCAGCGAGCGGCTGTGGCGCCAGTCCGGTCACTGGGACCTGTACCGGGAGCACATGTTCCTGGTCGAGCTCGAGAACGAGACGTTCAGCCTGAAGCCCATGAACTGTCCCGAATCGACCTTCATCTACCGCTCGAAGCGACGGTCCTATCGCGACTTTCCGCTGCGCTACAGCGAGTTCGGGCGGCTGCATCGCTACGAGCGCTCGGGTTCGCTGTCCGGCCTCACCCGCGTGCGCCAGTTCATCCAGGACGACGGGCACATCTACGTGCGCCCCGACCAGCTCATGGAGGAGATCCGCGCACTGCTCGGCGAGGTCCACGAGGCGTATGGCTGGTTCGGCCTCAAGCCTCGCTTCTCGTTCGCGACGAAGCCGGACAAGGCCATCGGCGATCCCGCGCTGTGGGAGAAGGCGGAGCGGCTGACGATGGAGGCCTTCGCCGCCTCCGACATCAGCTACGAGCTGAAGCCCAAGGACGGCACGTTCTACGCGCCGAAGATCGATATCTACATCGACGACGCCCTCGGGCGCGAGTGGCAGATGGCCACGATCCAGATCGACCTGACGATGCTGCCAGAACGCTTCGACCTGACCTACGACGACGAGAATGGGGACCAGGTCCGGCCGGCCGCGATCCACCGCGCGATCTACGGCAGCCTCGAGCGGTTCATCGGCATCCTGATCGAACATTTCGGCGGGGCATTCCCGCTGTGGGTCGCGCCGGTCCAGGCCGTGGTCATTCCCATCGCGGATCGACACGTCGAGCCGGCCGAGGAGCTTGCCGGCGTCCTCCGGTCGAAGGGGCTGCGGGTCGAGGTGGATGCGTCGGACGGCCGGATGCAGAACAAGATCCGGCTCGCGCAGGAGCAGAAGGTGCCGTACATGCTGGTCCTCGGCGACCGCGAGGTCGAGGCGAGGACGGCTGCTCCCCGAACGAGGTCCGGGGAGCAGCTGCCGCCCGAAGGCTGGGATGCGCTGGCCGAGCGGCTCGCCGCGGAAGCGGCCGCCCGGGGCGTCTGACCGACGATCAGCGAACGGTGATCGTGTAGTCGGTGAGGCCCTCGAACCCGAACTCGGGATAGGTCGCGTCGATCCGGGCGTGGTGGACGCCGGGCCGGAGCGGCGTCACGACCGCGAAGTAGCCCTTCGTCATCGAGATGCCTGGGTCCGAGCTGAACAGATTGTCCGGGCCGATGTCGAGGACGCCAGTCCGAACCGCGTACTGATCGAGATCGGTCGAGGTCCGGCCGTCGATCGTGATCGCGACGGTGTCGATGAACTCGAAGCCATCTTCCACGCAGGCGATGAGCTCGGCCTCATTGGTCGCATGGAACGGATCGTCCTCGAGCGAGGAACACTCCCAGAAGCCGGGGACGATGACGAGGAACGAACCGGCCGGGACGGCGCACGCAACGTTCGGGATCCCGCCTTCCGAGGTGACCTCGGGCAGGAACCAGATCCGTGCGCTCAGGGCGCTCGCACTGCATTCCGTGGGCTGGGCAGGGCCGTCGATCAGCCAGTGCATGTACGCGGTTGCGAGGTCCTCGAGCGAATGGCCCAGGACGTTGGCCGTTGCCGGTGCGAGGCCACGCGGGGGTGGCGCCGCGCTCACGGCCGGTGCGAGCGCGAGGACGAGAGTGGCCGCCAGGGTGGCGGGCAGGCGCAGCTTCACCATGTTCGTTTCCTCCAGATTGCTCGGCCCGCGGGAGGCCGTTGGTCGTACTGTCGGCGACCTCGCTTGCCGCTCGCTTGCGGGCAGTGATGGGCCGGCGGAATCGAAGACGCCCCCGACCGGCGTTCCGGCTCGGAGGAGGTCGAACCGCCGTCCTAGTGGACGTTGATCGTGTACGTGATGCCGGCCTGGAAATCGAAGATCGGGAACTCGTCGTAGGCATGCAGGGTGTGCGTGCCTCGGCTGAGGGGCGCGATGACCATGAAGATGCCCTTGTCCCGTGACAGGGCCGGGTCCGGGCTG
>JBKPRM010000176.1:0-9766 GCA_046734555.1 Actinomycetota bacterium
AGGTAGACGTCCACCGGAGGACCTCGCTGATGAGCTCGTCACACCGCTCGGCGGCGTCGCCGAGGTCGATCCGGGCACAGACCCAGATGCCCAGGGTGCTCGCCAAGAGCATGTTCGCGCGGCGATCCACGAACCCGTCGCCATCTCGCGCCGACGACGCCTCGTGCTCGAGCGCACCCCGGAACGCTGCGAGCAACCTATCCCGGAACTCCACCCCCCGCTCAGCGGCTGTCTCGTCGCGCGGCGACAGCTCGGCGATCGTGTTGACGAGCAGGCAACCGCGACGATCCCCCGCCTGCTCCCCGACGATCACGCCTTTGACGCCCGAGAAGAACTCGGCGATCGCGGCCACGCTGGGGTCGGCCTCCATGCCGCCGATCAGCGGCTCGACCACCTCGTCGTAATAGAGGTCCAGCACCTCAGAGAAGAGCTGCTGCTTGCTCCCGAACTCCGCGTACAGGCTCGACCGATTGACGCCGGTCTGGCGCTCCAGGTCTGACAGTGACGTGCCGTCGTACCCGAGCTCCCAGAACGTCGTCTTGGCGGCCGCCACCACTTCTTCTCTCGAACGGCTTCGGGGCCGCGGCACGGGACCTCCTCGGGGCTGACCAGCACGGGTTGACGTTTCGGTATATCACCCCTCACACTTATTTTGAACCGAATGGTGCAGAACGTGATCCGTCGGGAAGCAACCTCCCGCGATCTCTCGAGGCTGGCGGGCAGATGGAACTGAGACAGATCCGGTATTTCGTCGCGGTAGCGAACGAAGGCAACTTCGGCCGCGCGGCGGAGCGCCTCCGGATGGCGCAGTCCGGTCTCTCGCAACAGATCATGGCGTTGGAGCGCTCGCTCGGCGTCCGGCTGTTCGACCGGTCCGTGCGGCCCATCGAGCTGACCGCCGAAGGCGCGGTGTTCCTCGAGGAATCGCGCAAGCTCCTCGAGCTCGCCGACAGCGCGGTCGAACGGGTGCATTCGGTCAGCGATGAGCGATCGACCGTCCTGCAGATCGGCGGCAGCGCCTTCGGGCACACGCCACGTGCGGATGAGCTGCTCCGACGTGCACAGACCGATCTGCCGGGGATCGATGTGCAGATCCACCTCGATATCGCGCCGCACAACATCACGCTGCTCAACCGCCGCGACCTCGACGCGGTGGTTTCCTACACGCCGTTCGCCTCCGAAGAGACGCCGAACTACCTGTACCTGGGTTCTGTGGAGATCGTCCTCGCGGTTCCTGCGAACCACGAGCTGGCGACGCTCCGGCGGATCCCTCGAAGCGCGCTCGTACACGAGCCGTTCCTGGTCGGTCCGCGAGAGGTGAACAGGCCAGTGGCCGAAGGTGTCTATCGATCGTTGTTCGGCCAGTTCGATCCGCCACATCCCGTGTACCTCAGTGACTACGAATCCCGCTACCGCCTGGCGGCGGAGGGTGCAGGCATCGCGCCGGTCATGGTGCCGACCGAGATCCTCGTTCCATTGCCTGGGCTCGTCTACCGGCGATTGGAGGACCCGCAGCCGACGTTCGAGTACGGGCTCCTCTGGTTCGATGACCGGCTGTCGCCGGCCCTGACCGCTCTCCTCGATCTGGCGCGCGAGCTTGCCGCACACGGGCAGGACACTCCCACCGACGAGTTGCTCGAGGAACTGGAAGCGGTCTGACCGTGCTATCGCGCCAGCTTCTTCCCTCTATCGACGTTTCCTATTGGGACACCCCGGGGGGCCCGTCTACCGTGCCGGCGTCGACACCCAGCTGAGAGGGCACGCGATCGCACACGCAGCTGCACGCGGCGGGTCGTCCGGGGATCGATCGATCCCGGACACTGTTGAGCGCACCTTTCGAAACATCCCCGCGATCGTCTATGTCTGGAGCGTGACGAACGACCTGCAGGACATGGTCGAGGAGTACGTCGGCCCGCAGATCGAGCAGGTGCTCGGCTTCCGCGCCGAAGAGTGGCAAGAGGACCCCGAGCTGTGGGCGAAGCGGTTGCATCCGGAGGACCGCGACGAGGTGATGGATGAGCTCGCGCGCAGCGTCGAGGCAGGTGAGGGGTTCCGGCTCGAGTACCGGATGCTCGCGCGCGACGGCCGGGTGGTCTGGCTGCACGATGTGGCCTCCGTCGTCGACCGCGACGCCGAAGGACGTGTGATCCGGTACGAGGGCGTCCAGCTCGACATCACCGACCGCAAGGAGGCCGAGCACGAGCAACTGCGCACCCTGGAGCAGCTGCGGCGGATCGACCGAGAACGCCGAGATCTCCTTCGCCAGCTGGTCGGCGCACAGGATGAGGAGCGACGGCGTATCTCGGAGGGCATCCACGATGACGTGATGCAGCGCCTGTACGAGGTGCAGAACCATCTCGGGACGCTCGCGGAGGAGCACCCCGAGTTCGAGGAGGTCGTCTCCGGCGTCGATGCGGAGATCTCCGACCTTGCCGTGCGGCTGCGACGGCTGGCGTTCGACCTGCACCCGCGGATCATCGGCGAGCATGGGCTCGAGGCGGCTTTCGCCACGTTGATCGAGCGATCGTCCGTAGCGCACCCCGATATGGGGTTCCAGCTGCATTGGCGTGTCGAACGCGAACCGTCGAACGACCTCGGCCTCGTGCTCTATCGCGCGGCAGCGGAGGCGCTCAGCAACGCCGCTCGTCACAGCGGCGCCTCGACGGTCAGCGTGCGGCTCGAGGATCGCGCGACCGGCGTGGCCCTGACCGTCGAAGACGATGGCCGCGGCTTCACGCCCGACGCAACCGCAACTGCCGACGACCATCTCGGGCTGGCGTCGATCCGCGAGCGAGCAGAGGCGCTCGGCGGCATGTTCCAGGTGGACAGCACGCTCGGCGCCGGCACCACCCTTGAGCTGTGGCTCCCGGCGGATGGAACACCCGCCGTCGAGCCCGCCGCGGACGAAAGCGTCGACGCCGGTCCTTCCGCGGTGGAGCGCCTGTCACCCCGTGAGCAAGAGGTCGCGGAGCTCCTGGCGCTCGGGCACACGAACTCGGAGATCGGCTCCATCCTCCGATTGTCCGTGCGCACCGTCGAGCACCACCGATCCCGGGTGATGCGCAAGCTCGGGGTCGGGTCGCGAGCGGGTGTCGTGAAGGCGTTGGGCGTCGCACGGGAGGCGCAGCGCGCATTGCATCCCGAGCGTCGAGCCTAGGTTCATCCTCGGTCGGCGGTGGATGCCGATGGGGCTAAGCTCGACGCATGCCCCGGGCGGTGTGGACCGGCAGCATCAGCTTCGGACTGGTGAACATCGGCGTGCGCCTGTTCCCGGCGACGGCGCCGAAAGACGTGCGGTTCCACATGGTCGACGAACGCGGTCGCCGTGTGCGGTACCGGCGGTTCGTCGCCGACGACGTGGATGAGGAACCGTCCCGCCCCCAGCGGTCTGAGCTCACCGAGGAGGATGGGCTGCCCCAACCTGGCCCGTCGCCGATCCCAGCGGAGCGTGAGGTCGGCTACGACGAGTTGATGCGCGGCTACGAGACGGACGAGGGTGTCGTCGTCCTCGAACGCGAGGAGATCGAGTCGCTGCGTCCGACCCGCAGCAGGGTCATCGAGATCGAGGACTTCGTCGATCTGCGTGACGTCGATCCGGTGTTCTTCGAGAAGAGCTACGTCGTCTCGCCGCAACGCGAGGCCGAGAAGCCCTATGCCGTGCTTCTGCGGGCGATGGAGGATGCGGGCAGGGTGGGCATCGGGCGGTTCGTGCTCCGGACGAAGCCGCACCTCGTCGCGATCCGCCCCGCCGACGGCGTTCTCGGCCTCGAGACGATGTTCTTCGCCGACGAGGTCCGCGACGGGCGATCGCTCGTCGCCGGCGTCGACGCGGTTCCAGTCTCGGAACAGGAGCTGCGGCTGGCGCGGACGTTGATCGACACGCTGCGGGTCGAGTGGGATCCGGCCCGCTACTCGGACACCTATCGCGAGGAGCTGCTGCGGCGGATCGACGAGAAGTCGCCGGTTGCTCGGGACGGGAGCGCCGAAGCAGGAACGCCTGCGAGAGCTCGCGTCGACGAGCTGATGGACGCTCTCAAGGCGAGCGTCGAGGAAGCCAAGAAGGCGAAGAAGCGCTCGAAGAAGCGCTCTGCCTGACCCCGCGTTATCGAGAGGTCAGGGCCACCGCCCTGCGAGCCCCGGGAGCCTCCTCGCCGAGTCGAGCACCCGGTTTGGGCGGGCGACGGCGGCGCGATCGTCGCACGATCACGAGGATGCACGTACCGATCAGCACCTCGGCGCCGAGGATGAGCGCCGCTCGTCGTTCGGTTCGCGACGTCTCCCGAACCGCTGCGGCATCCTGCTGGGCGGCCCAGACATCATGGCGGAGCGTCAGGACCAGATCGTTGGCAGCCGACGTCTGATCCCGGAGGCGCTCGACGTCCTGCTCGCTGCTCTTGAAACGCTTCTGTGCCCTCGAGAGCTGTCGTCTGGCCCACGACAGCTGACCATGCAGGCGCCCGTTCTCCGCGAGCAGCTGTCCCTCGCGTGCGGTCGCGACCACAGCGAACTGTCCGCGAAGAGGCTCGCGGAACCCGTCGATCGTGCATGGATCGTTGCAGAACGCGACGTGGTACCAACCGGGCGTCAACGTCGGCATCGTGAATCTCGCCAAGAACTGGAAGTACTGCCCTTGGTGGTTCGGCGTGAACGTCGCGACGCGGATCGCGCTCCCGGGCAGAGGCTGCGCCGACCGGATCCACGAGGCGCTGTCGAGCACGTACGCGTAGAAGGGTCCCTGCGAGACCATCGGCCATCTGCTCTTGGGGATCGTGGCGTACGCGTTCGCGACGACACTGTCGCCGACCACGTAGTACGTCTCGTCGAGCGAGATGAAGGCGCCGCCGCCGTCGGCTCGCGCCGCAGCTGGGATCGCCACGAACGCTGCGATCAAGATCGACACGACCGCGATGCGGCGCATCGTTCCCCCTTTCGACCCTCTGCGACGGATGACCGAGATCGACGTACTTGGGTTCCCACCTGCCCGGGAACCTTCGGGGGGTTGCCGGGGTAGTCAGAGCATCGAGGGATCGCACGAGGTGCGTCCCGCGCGGAAAGGGGTTCGCGATGCGCGTTCGACCGTGGCCTGCCCTGGCCTCGTTGACGATCCTGCTCGGCGCGTGCACCGGCGGCGGCGGATCGGCTTCGCAACCGGTCCCATCGCCGGCCGCCGGCGACGTCTTGCTGCTTCGGACCGCCGACGGCTCGCTGGCGCTCGAGACGGGCACGGGCGACGTGATCTCTGAGACGCCCGGGGCGCTCGCCGCACCGGACGGCTCGCTGCTGTACTCGACGGATCGCGCCGGCGAGGACACGACGATCACCACGATGAACCCGATGACCGGCGGGACCGTCGCGGCGTCCACGGTCCACGGAACCTACGAGGCGCGTGCCGCTTCACTGAGCGGGAACGTGATCGCCTTGACGGCGCCGCGGCCCTCCGGCCTCGATGACTGGACGCCGATCCCCCGCGCGCACACGACGATCGTGGTCGCCGATCCGGCAGATGGCGACGGCCTCGAGCGGTACCGCCTCCACGGCAACTTCGAGCCGGAGGCCTTCTCGGTCGACGACGACAACCTGTTCATGATCGAGTACCTGCCAGCCGAGGCACCGACGGCGTATCGCGTCACGACGCTCGATCTGGGCGACGGCGACGTGTACCCGGTCTTCGGCCGATTCAAGACGGCGCCGGAGCGGATGCCCGGTGTCCGGCTGCGGCAGACCTTCGACGCGCGGCTCGACCAGCTCTACACGCTCTACACGAACGAGCCGTCCGCGTACCTCAAGGCGGAGTCGGCCTACGGCGGTTCCTCGAGCTACGGCGACGAGTGGTCGACGCACGGTGACCAGGAGGTCACGTTCGTCCACGTGCTGAACCTGCGGGACGGGTGGGCGTACTGCGCAAGCATGCCGCGGGCGCTCTGGGGCCAGCCCGCGAAGGCGCAGGCGATGGTCCCGTCGCCTGACGGCCGCACCCTCTACATCGTCGATTCGATGAAGGGCATCGTCACCGAGATGGATACACGCTCGCTGAAGATCGAGCGCACGGAGCGGCTCGACCTCGGGAGCGGCACGGGATCGCAGACGGCGGTCGTCGTGAGCCCGGACGGGTCGACGTTGTTCGTTGCGTCGGCGAGGGACGGTTCCGCCGTGTACACGGTCGACACCGGCTCGCTCCGGGTGACGAACCGGTGGGAGACGACCGGTGCGGTCGCCGACCTCAGGCTCTCGGCTGACGGCGAACGGCTGTACGCGGCGGGCGATGACCGCCTGACGATCCTCGATACGACGACCGGGTCGGTGCTGAGCGGCCTGACGGCCGATGGCGTGGAGTCGATCCTCAGCGTGGAGACGCCGGGCGCGTAAGGGCTCAGCCCGCAGGCGGCGGAGGGACCTGCTCCTGACGGCGGCGCGTCGTGGCGACGGCGGCGCCGAGCCACACGAGCAGCGGCACGAGCATCAGGACCGTCAGGAAGATCATGTAGATCAAGATCTCGACGGGGTGTTCGAGCTTCGACGGGAGCGGCAGCCACTCCACGATGTTGTTGACGAAGTCTTCCATCGAGACTGCGAGCATCAGGGCCTCCCGGTCGGCTGCGGCGCCATCCTAGCGCGCGCGGGGCCTCACACGGCGCGGGCGACGAGAGCCACCCCGACCAGCAACACACCGGCAGCGCTCGCGACCGGAGCCCAGGTGGAGACCCGTTCCGAGAAGCGCTCGGTGATCGACCGGCGTGCCTTGATCGTGCCGAACCCGACGGCGACCAGCACCGTCGCGAGCCCGACCCCGAACGCGAGCACGAGGGCCAGGCCGAACGCCAGGCGTCCGATCGCGATCGCCGCCAGGAGGGCGATCAGCGCGGACGGTGAGGGAAGGATGCCGCCCGACACCGCGAGGGTGGCGAGGCCGAAGCGCCCTGCGGGCCGCTCGTGTCGGTGCTCATGTCCGTCCCCGTGGTGATGTCCGTGCCCGATCACGTGCAGGCGTGAGCGGAGCAGATACGCGCCGAGGCCGGCGACCACCGCGCCGGAAGCGATCGTCGTCCACCGGTACGCGACCTCGGGCGTGAACGCTTGGCCCGCGATCAACACGGCGAAGCCCAGGACCACCACCGAGGCGGTGTGCATGACCGAGACCGCCGCTCCGACCGCGATCACCTGTCGCGCACGTGCGTCTGCGCCGACGAGGTAGGCGGCCATCAGCGTCTTCCCGTGACCGGGACCGAGGGCGTGGACACCGCCGATCACGAACGCGGTCCCGAGTGCCAGCAGCCACAGGACGGGAGATGTGCCGCCTCTGGTCACCAGGCCCGCGAACGCGGACGTGAGCCGGTCGCCGAAACCACGCGTGATCGGCGACGCCTCCTGCGTGGCCACCGATGCCGTCGCCGGGACCGCACGGCCGATGGTGAAGGTCGCATCGCGCTGATCGAGCGGCGACTGCAGCAGGTCGGCGGGGTAGGACGTGAGCCGCCCACTCACGCTGGTGGTCGGCGCGTCGCTCCGCTCGAGCTCGAGCCGGTCGCCGATCGCGGTGACCTCGTGCCAGCCGATACGCCCCGCGTAGTTCCCGTCGTGGAACGAGAAGCGGTCGCCCGTTCGCACGAGGACGCTCGCCCGCATCGGGCACTCGAGTCGCATCGTCGAGAGGCCGCCCGCGCCCGCCGGGAACGCCAGGGCGCCGGCGGCCCCCGGGCTCACGCGGACCGCGGCCCCTCCCACCGTGATCGCGAGCCCGTCGGCGAGTCGCGCACACTGAGATGACTCGTACGAAGACGACTCGGCCGCATCGACCTGGCCGTCGTGGTTCCCGTCGATCGTCCGCCGCTCCTCGAACGTCGGGATCTCGGCCATGTCGAGGACGTAGTCGACCGCGATCGCGTGGTTGCCGACCGTGAGCCCGGCGTATTGATTGATGGTGAAGTTACCCAGCGGGTGGGCCTCGGCGGCGCCCGAGCCGAGCAGCACGGCGGCGCCCGCGACCACGGTCACGAACGCAAGCCGCAGCGGGGTCGTAGCTGCTCGCCTCATCGTCGACTGCCGCCGGAGACCTGGCACCCGCTCACCTCCCCTCGCGCCGGCACCAGCGGTTCGCGCTCCTCCCACCGCCGGATCACCGGGCCCGCGTCTCCGGGGGTGACCTGCGGCGGACCGGATGGCATCATCGGCGGGCGCCGGAGGGCGCCGTCGATCCGAGGGAGGGGTGACCACGAACCCTATGTGCCGTGATCTCCTCTGTGGTCCGCCTGGACGACGCCTGCCCGCCCGCGCCGGGGACGGGGGTGCTCGTGAGCGTCCGTGACTTGGAGGACGCCCGCGACCGGGAGCTGCTCCGGACCGTCCGGGAGGGCGATCCGTCGGGCTCCGCGTTCCGCGAGCTCTTCCGACGCAACGCCGGTGTCGCGAAGACGGTCGCTCTCCGCGTGACGAGGAGCGACGGGCTCGCTGAGGAGGCGGTCCAGGAAGGGTTCCTGCAGCTGTGGCGCGCGCCGGAGCGGTTCGACTCAGCGAGAGCGACCGTCAGGCGCTGGATCCTCACGCTCGTACATGCGCGGGCGGTCGACCTCGTGCGACGGGAACAGGCGCAACGGCGCCGGGCCGAGGAAGCCGCCGCTGAGCCGATCGTGCTGCACGACCCCGCCGAGGACGTTGTCGCGCAGGTCGCGCGGCCCTCGGAGGAGGCATCCGTTCGCGCGGCGCTCGACGCGCTGCCTCCGGAGCAGCGCGACGTGATCGAGCTGATGTACTTCGGCGGGGTATCGCAGACGGGCGTGGCCGAGGCGCTCGGCCTCCCGCTCGGGACCGTGAAGTCCCGAACGTTGCTCGCGATGCGGAAGCTCCGCAGCGCGCTGGTGGAGTCGGAACGATGAGGGATCGAGCAGAGATCGAGGAGCTCCTCGCGCTCGAAGCCCTCGGTGGCCTCGAGCCGGACGATCGCGCGCGCCTGTCCGTCCTGCTGGAGGAGCGGGTCGACGACCGGGCCGAGATCGACGGGATCCGAGCGGCGTTCTCTGACACGGCGGCGATGCTCGGGACCGCGTTGGCACCGACGGCGCTGAGCGCCGACCTCGAGCGACGCACGGTGGACGCCGCGCTCGCCGGCCCCACGGCGACCGCGCCGCCACGGCGCTGGCGCGCCGCGCTCATCGCGGTCGCCGCCGCCATCGTCCTGGTCATCGTGGGGGCGATCGGTGGCTACCTTGCCGCCCCGCCGAGCGACTTTGAGGCGTTCATCAACCAGCCGGGGGTGCAGCTGATCCCGTTCGAACAGGCCGAGGGCGGGTCCGGAACGATGACCCTCGCCGTCAGCGCCGACGGCCGTACCGCCTACGTGATGGGCAGCGGCCTCGACGCCCCACCGAGCGGCGAGGTCTACGAGCTGTGGACGATCAAGGGCAAGACCCCGGCGTCGCTCGGGTGCCTCACGCCCAGCGACGGATTCGTCCTGCAGCCCGTGGCGGGAAGCTTCGACACGGCCGATGTCGCCGCGATGACGGTGGAGAGCTCGGTCTGTCCATCTGCGCCGACCACGCAGCCGGTCCAAGTCGCCACCCTGTAGCTCGGTTTGCGTTCCGTTCGTGCCGCGAGGCAAGATGCGCGACGGACCCGGGCTCGCCCGGATCTGACGGCGGCACGGCGCGGGCACGTGCCGCCGTCTCCATGTGGAGAGCCTGTATCGTGGCGACTCCCGGGCGCGTAGCTCAGCGGGAGAGCGCTCGCCTCACACGCGAGAGGTCGCTGGTTCGATCCCAGCCGCGCCCACCGG
>JBKPRM010000177.1:0-5549 GCA_046734555.1 Actinomycetota bacterium
CGTGGAGACCGTAGTCCGCCGCCTTCGCCTTGGCCTCGGTCGGGGACAGGCCCGTGAGGACCGGCACCGGGAAGGTCTCCGGCCCCTGGGAGACGGTGATCGTGACCGGTGAGCCGTAGGCAGCCTTGGTGGCTTCGTTCGGCTCGACCGAGATCACGCGATCGCGCTCGACGTCGTCGGAGAAGGCGAACCGCACGACCGGACTGAAGCCTGCACGGCTGAGAGCCTTCTCGGCTTGGCGTTGCGCGTCGCCCACGGTCGCGGGAACCGGGACCGGGGCGTGCCCCTTGCTGACCCACAGTTCGACATCGGATCCGCGCGGCGCCTCGTCGACGGGTGACTGGCGGATCACGCGACCTTCCGCGACGCGATCGTCGTAGACCTTCTTGACATCGCCCAGCGCCAGGTCGTGCTGCTCGAGGGTCGCGGTGGCGCCCTCGAGCGTCTCACCGCGGACGTCGGGGATCACCACCGGTGGGGGACCGAGCGACGGGACGAGCATGACCGTGTCCCCCTCGCGAAGGGACGTGCCCTCCGACGGATCGACCGAGGCGACCGTCCCGCGTGGCTGGGGCGCGTAATGACCGTTGCCGACCTGCACGACGAATCCGAGATCGTGCAGCTGGGCGGAGGCCACCTCGACCGGCACGCCGCGGAGTTGCGGGATCGGATGGCTGTGCGGCAGCACGTAAGCCCACGCGCCCCAGGCCGCGACGGCGAGGATGACGAACGCGAGCAGTGCCACGAGCATGCGCCGTCCACGACGGCGGCGCGGCTGCCGCACCTGCGCGATCGTCTGGGTGATCGCGGCGGGTGCGACGGCGGCCGTTGTGTCGGCGCCGGCATCGCGGGTCACGCGAGGGACGTCGTTCACGAGCGAGGACAGCGTCCGTGCGCGCTCGAGCGTCGGGATCACGGTGGCGAGGTCGCGGCGCATCGCGAGCGCCGACTCCGGCCGGAGCTCGCGCACCGGATCCGTTGCGCTCGCGATGAAGGCGTCGAACTCCGGGGGCACGCTTTCGGCCGCCGCCGAAGGCGGCGGCACCCGATCCGAGAGGTGCCGGTATGCGATCGCCATCGGCGTCTCGCCCGTGAACGGCACACGGTCGGTGAGCAGCTCGTACCCGACGATCCCCAGGGAGTACAGGTCGGAGCGCGGGTCCGCGGGCTCCCCGCGGATCTGTTCGGGCGCCAGGTACTGCACCGTGCCGGTGACGGCGCCCGCGCGTGTGCTCTTCGCGTCGGCGAACGCGCGCGCGAGCCCGAGGTCGGTCAGCTTCACGACGCCCTCGGTCGTGATGAGTATGTTTTCCGGCTTCAGATCGCGGTGCACGATGCCCTTGGCGTGTGCGTGATCGAGCGCCGCGAGCGTCTGGTCCAGCACGGCGGCTGCCTGTCCGGGCTGCAACGCACCCTTCGCGTTCAAGATCTCGCGCACCGAGCGGCCGTGGACGTACTCCATCACCATGTAGTAGATGCCGTCGACCGCGCCCCAGTCGTAGACGGCCACGATGTTCGGATGGTTCAGCGTCGCGGCCGCGCGGGCCTCTCGGCGGAACCGATCGACGAAGCCCTGGTCTCCCGACAGCGACCGGTGCAGGACCTTGATCGCGACCTCGCGCGCGAGCACCGCGTCGTGCGCGCGGTAGACCTCGCCCATGCCGCCCGCCGCGATCCGCTCCGTGATGTGGTAGCGGCCGTCGAGCGTCACCAACGCCTCGGCGCGGGCGGCGTCGGCCGCCTGCGCCTGTGTCATGCTCTTGGCCAATCGGACTCCCATCGGGGAAGCGCTCTACGGCAACGGGAGCGCGTCCGGAAATCCTAGACCCGAGGAGCGGCGCAACCGTGGAGCCCCTGCGACCAACTCCGGGCCAGGCCGAGCTCGAGGACATCGAGCAAGAGCTCGATCGGATCGAGGCGGCAGTGGCGGCCGGCGACACCGACCTGTCGGAGCTCGGGTTCTGGCGGGTGGTCGGCCGGATCAAGCGGGATCCGGCCGCGGTCGTGCGCTTCGCCGACCGAGCCGGACGGATCGACACGGCCGCGTTCCACGCCCGCGTTCGAACCCGTGTTCGGCCGTGGGTCGGCCTCTCGATCCTGTTGCTCATGATCGTCGCCGGCGCGGGGGCGGTCGTCGCCGCCTCGCGATGGACCGGCACCTGGGCGGGCCTCGCCCTGGTCGCTGCCGGCGGCCTCTGGTCGGTCGGCGTCCACGTGCCCACACACGCGTTCGTCGGCTGGCTCGCGGGCATCCGGTACACCGACGCCTTCCTCGGTCCGCCACCGCCGCCGCGGCCGGGGCTCAAGACCGATTACGCCACGTACCTGCGCGCCGAGCCGTCGTTGCGTGTGTGGTTCCACGCCAGCGGCGCGGTCGCGACGAAGATCGCCCCGTTCGTCGCGCTGGCGCTGTGGCCCGCGACGAACGCACCGGGCTGGGCCGCGTGGGTGCTCCTCGGTGTGGGTCTCCTGCAGATCGGCACGGACGTGGCGTTCAGCACGAGGTCCGGCGACTGGAAGAAGGTCGCGCGCGAGCGGCGGGTCGCGCGGGAACTCGCGACGCGGTTCCAGCGACGGTGAGGGCTCAGCGCAGCCAGGTCTGGAGGATGACCTTCGAGAACTGCCACCCGTAGCGCAGCGAGGCCGGCTTCTTCGACTCGCCGCTCGCGCGCGCGACGATCGTGACCGGCACTTCCACCACGCGTGCGCGGTGCCTGAGCGCTTCGATCAAGATCTCGCTCGTCCAGAACCGGTCCTGCTCGAGCACGAGCCGCTCGAGCAGCTCGGCGCGCGCGGCGCGGTATCCGCTCGATGGGTCGGTTATCCGGCGACCGGTGAGGATCGACACGATCCGCGAGAACACATGCACGCCGATGTGGCGGATCAGGCTCTCGCGTTCGAACTCCCCGAGCAGGCGCGAGCCGTTCACGTAATCGGCCTCGTCGGCGAGGATCGGGGCGAGCATCACGGGAAGCTCTTCGGGCAGGTGCTGTCCGTCGGCGTCCATCGTGACGACGATTTCTGCGCCGAGCTCGAGCGCGATCTCGTAGCCGACGCGCAGCGCCAGGCCGCCGCCCCGATTCATCGGGAGCTCAGTGACGAGTGCGCCGGCGTCGCGCGCCGTCGCGGCGGTCCGGTCGGTGCTCCCGTCGCTCACGACCACCGGGATCACGCGCATGCCGTCGATCGACTCCGGTATCGAGCCGATCACGCTCGCGACGGTCTCTTGCTCGTCGAAGGCCGGTAGCACGACCACCACGCGGCGGCCCTCGGGCAGCGCCGCGGCGCGGTCCCAGTCGAAGCGCTCACGCCCGAGCGCCTCGACCAGGAGCCGCAGGCTCCGCTCGTTCGTATCGCTCGAGGACTGCACCCGCGCGACGAGCAGGAACAACGCGATCACCGCGAGCACGACGATGAACAGCTCGCGCCGCTCGTTGCCCGGAGCGACGTTGAACCACGTGAACAAGGGCCCGTACAGCGACGGCCGGATGGCGAGGACGATGACGCCGACCGACAGTGCGCCGACGATCAACAGGCTCAGCCGGCTGATCCGCCGGCGCTCGTAAGCGTTGGCCGCCAGGAATAGCGCGATCAGCGCCGCGACGACGCCCAGGATGCGGACGGTCGTCACCGGATCACACCGATGGCCGCCACCGGTCCCGCGGCAGGATGTGATCGCGGATCACGCGGTCCTGGAACCGCTCGATCACCGAGAACATCGACTCGACGAGCTCGGCCGACAGCAGGTGTGGCCGGAGCCCGAGATCGAGCAGCTTCGTGTGTGCCGGGTTGTAGTAGTGGTCCTCCAGCTCGACCCGCGGGTTCTCGACCGGCGCGATGTCGACCTCCAGTCCGTACTGCGCCCCGGCTTTCTGGACGAGCTCGGCGAGCTCCATGATCGAGAAGGACTCGGTGAACTGGTTGAAGACGCGGAGCTCTCCGAACTCCGCCGGGTGCAGCACCGCGAGCTCGACGCACCGCAGGGTGTCGACGATGTTCAGGTAGCCGCGGGTCTGGTGGCCGGTGCCGTACACGGTGAGCGGGTGCCCGATCACCGCCTGCACGCAGAAGCGGTTCAACGCTGTGCCGAACACGTCGTCGTAGTCGAAGCGCGTCGCGAGCCGGTCGTCCAGGCGAGTCTCGTCCGTCTGGATGCCGTAGACGACGCCTTGATGCAGATCCGTGGCCCGGAGCCCCCACACGCGACATGCGAAATGGATGTTGTGTGAGTCATGGACCTTCGACAGGTGGTACATCGAGCCCGGGACCTTCGGGAACGGAAGGTAGTCGGCGCGCCCGTTGTGCCGGATCTCGATGTAGCCCTCCTCGATGTCGATGTCGGGCGTGCCGTACTCGCCCATCGTGCCGAGCTTGACGAGATGACACTCGGGTGCGAGATCACGGATCGCCCACAGGACGTTCAGCGTGCCGATCACGTTGTTCGTCTGCGTGAAGACCGCGTGGCCCCGGTCCTTCATGGAGTAGGGCGCGCTCGGCATCTCGCCGTAGTGCACGACGGCATCGGGCCGGAAGGTGCGGAACACGTGCTCGACGACCTCCCAGTCCGTCAGGTCGCCCTCGGTCACGCCGATCGTGCGCCCCGTCACGTCGTGCCACGAGGCCACCCGGCCGGCAAGATCGGGCAGGATCGGGGTGAGCGAGTCGGTCCCTGCTTCGCGATGAGCCTTCCGTCGCAGGTAATCGTCGACCACGTGGACCTCGTGGCCGCGGTTGGAGAACCGCATCGCGGTGGGCCAGCCGAGGTATCCGTCGCCGCCCAGGATCAGGATGCGCATGAGGAACCCTTCGTCGTGGGATGGAAGACCCGATGGTACCGACGACCTGGTCGTTTCACCTCCGCACTTCGGCCAAACCTTCGAGGACCCGATCGACCTCCGCCTCGGAGTGGTAGTGGCAGAACCCGATCCGGACGGCGCCCCCGGTCGCGAGCAGCCCCAGGCGTCGGAACACCTCGATCGCGTAGTAGTGGCCGTCCCACGTGAACACGCCCCGCTCGGCGAGCGCCCGGCAGGTGTCGATCGGGTCTTGCTCGCCGACCCGCACGGCGAAGGTCGGCGTCCGTTCCTCGAGCCGTTCGCTATCGGTGATGCCGAAGACGCGGACACCGTCGAGCCTCGCGACGCCGTCGAGGAACCGGCGCGCGAGTATCTGCTCGTGGGCCTCGAACGCCCCGTAGCCGGCCCGGATCGCAGCGGGTCGCTCGCCGCCGCCCCCCACCTCGGCGATGTAGTCGATCGCCGCGATCGTGCCGGCGAGCGCCTCGTGGTTCTGGGTACCGGACTCCCACCGGTCCGGATCGTCGTCGGGCGCCGCGTCGAGCTTGTAGGGCTCGAGCGTTGCCAAGAGCTCGGCACGCACGGCGAGCATCCCCTGGTGAGGACCGAAGTACTTGTACGGCGAGGTCGCGATGATGTCGGCGCCGAGGGCGCGCAGGTCGATCGCGCGATGCTGCGCGAGGTGCACCCCGTCGAGCGCGACCAACGCGCCGGCCGCCTTCGCGCGCGCGACGAGATCGGCGGCAGGGGGGA
>JBKPRM010000178.1:0-5652 GCA_046734555.1 Actinomycetota bacterium
AGGTTGGTCTTGCCGACCGACTTGCCGGTGTTGACGTCGATGATCGTCATCGCTTCGGTCCGCTCGATGAACAGGTAGCCGCCGGAGGGCAGCCAGACCTTCTTGTCGAGCGCCTTGTGGATCTGTTCGACGATCCGGTGCTCCTCGAAGACGGGCAGCTTGCCGGTGTGCAGGGAGACCTTCTGTGCGAGGTCGGGCGCGACCTCGGTGAGGTAGCCGCGGATGTTGTCGTAGACGCGCTTCGAATCGGTCTCGAGCCCACGGAACTCCTCGTCGGTGAACAGGTCGCGCACGACCCTGACGGTGAGCTCCGGCTCCTCGTACAGGACCGTCGGCGCCTTGCCCTTCTTCGCCTTCTTCTGGATGTCGTTCCAGATCGAGAGCAACCGGCGGAGGTCGGCCTCGAGCTCCTCCTCGCTCACGCCCTCGGCGGCCGTCCGGACGATGACGCCGTGCTCCGGTGGCTTGACGCGCTTCAGCAGCGACTTCAGGCGCTTGCGCGCATCGTCGCCGAGGCGGCGGCTGATGCCTTGCAGGTTCTGGTTGGGGGCGAGCACGAGGTATCGCCCGGCGAGTGACAGGTTGGCGGTGAGCCGCGCGCCCTTCCCACCCATCGGATCCTTCGTGACCTGGACCATGACCGACTGGCCCGCCTTCAGGAGCTGCTCGATGCGCGGCGCGGGTCCCTCGATGTCCTCGGGGCTGTAGTTGACCTCGCCGGCGTACAGGACGCCGTTGCGACCCCGCCCGACGTCGACGAACGCCGCCTCCATGCCGGGAAGGACGTTCTGCACGCGGCCCAGATAGACGTTGCCGACCATCGAGGTCGCGCCCGCCCGGGTGACGTAGTGCTGCACGAGGACGTCTTCCTCGAGGACGGCGATCTGATCGCGCTCGCCGTGCTCGGTGATCACCATCAGCTTGTCGGTGATGCGAGGTGGCAGCGCGACCTGCTCGCGGCGCCGCCGGTCGCGAGGCGTGCGCGTGCGGGTGCTCCGGATCCCGCGGGTCGGGCCGCCGGCCGCGATCTGCTCCTCGATCGTCTTGGGCTTCCGCTTCTTCGGCGCCTGCTCGGCGTCGGGTTGGTCCGGCCGCTTGCCGCTGCGCCGGCGGCGCGGCTTCGCCGGGCCGCTTGCCGACCCGTCGGGCGTCGCGTCGTCTCGCTGGGTCTCGACGGTCTCGCCCGCGAGACCGTCGGCGTCGGTATCCCGCGTCGCGGCGGCAGGCTTCTTCCCACCTCGACCCCGCCCGCCGCGACGCCTCCGTTTCTTCGGAGCGGTCGCGGTCTCGTCTCCGCCCGACGACTCGTCGGTCTCCGCCGACGCGGCGGGCTCTCGCGCGGGCGCTTCGGCCTTCTCCGCGCGCTCGGCGTCTCGATTCTCGTCCGTCGGCGTTTCGGCCTGCTTCGTGCCGGCTCCGCCTCCCCGGCTCCTTCCCCGGCCACCGCGACTGCGACGGCGAGCGGGCGACCCGTTCGTGCCGGCGCTCCCCTCGGACGGTGCGTCGGTCGCCGACGGCGCCGGCGGTGCCTCGGTGGTTGCGACGGCGGCGTCTCGTGCCTTGGGTTGCGTCGCCCGAGCCTTGGGACGCTCGGGCTCCGCGGGTTCGGCCGGCGTCCGCCGCGGTTGGGGGCGCTTCGGCTTCACCTCCTCGGCGACGGGGGCCGCCGCGGTCTCTTTGACCTGCACCTTCCCCCAGTTGGGATTACGCCGCGGTTTCTCGGGTGCAGCGGTGGAAGGATCCGCGGCGGTCGCCGCGTTGGTTGGTTCCCGATCCATCGATCGGATCACTCCTCTCGCGTCGCGCGAGGGACGTTCACCGCAGGAAGAACGTTCGACTGGTCGCCTCGGCGTGGTGCTGGGCGACCGGTTGTTGGTGCTGGAAAGCCCGCGCAGCGGGAGGACCCGCGCGCCGGGCGGCATACATCTGGCACCCGGTACGTTCCTCGTTCCGGCGTCCACGACCTGCGGAGGCGCCCGGTTGGCTGCCCTTCCGCGATCGCGCGCCACCTCGACGTTCGATCGTTGCCCCGCACGGGCGGGACGCCCGGCGGTCACATCTGTTGCCCAGGATACCAGTGCTCCCACCCGCTCCCGGGAGGTGCGGGGCCGTCGTTGTCGGCCATCCGGCCCACCTATCCGTCCCCCGGACGTTTCCCCATCGGTTGGATAGCCGCGGCATCCGAGACCGCCGATGCTTCCGAGGTGAGCGCGACCGCCCCCCTCGGCGCCGCGGACCGCATCCGCGTGCTCGTCGTCGACGACAACGACGGGTTCCGGGAGTCCCTCGTCTTCCTGCTGTCCGGCGAGGATCTCGATGTCATCGGCCAGGCCCGTTCGGGGCCCGAGGCGATCGACATGGTCCGGCGGCTCTCGCCCGACGTCGTCTTGATGGACGTGCGGATGCCCGACATGGACGGCATCGAGACGACCCGACTGCTCAAGGAGACCCAGCCCGGGATCGGTGTCGTGGCGCTCAGCAGCATGGATGAGCAGCGGGCCGTCCGGGACATGCTCGTCGCGGGCGCGATCGGCTACGTGCTGAAGGACTCCGACGCTGACGCGATCGTTCACGCCGTCCGCGAGGCCGTGAGCGGCGGCGCGCTGCTCTCGCCCGAGGTCGCGCCGGTCGTGATCGACGAGATGAACGACTCGCTCGAGCGGGAGCGCAGGCGCGCGCGCCAGCTCGAGATGGCCCAGGAGGCACTGCTCGAACGCGCCGCGCACCGGCAGCAGCTCCTCGGACGCGTCGGGCACGAGCTCCGCACGCCGATCACGGTGATCCTCGGGATCGCACAGACGATGCAGCGCGGGCAGCTGCCTCCCGAGGAGCTCGACCAGGCGCTGCAGACCCTGGTGGAGCGGGCCGAAGGCCTCGCCGAGCTCGTGCAGCGGTTCGAAGCCGTGATCGAGGCGGGCTTGACGGAGTGGCTCGACGTGACGGAGATCGCGCGGGAGGTTGCGCAGGACGATCCGCGCATCCAGGTCGAGGCCGACGACGCGCCCGCGATGACGACGCTGAACCGGGCGGCGGGTCTTCGGATCTTGGAGGAGCTCGTGGACAACGCGCTCGCGTTCAGCCCGCCGGATTCCGCGGTCACGGTTCGGGTGACGCGGACCGACACGGTCGAGGTTCGCGTGATCGACCACGGCCCGGGCATCGACGGCGAGGCTCTTTCCCGGATCTTCGAGCCGCTCGAACAGGCCGAGCAGTTGCACACCCGAACCCATCAGGGCATCGGGATCGGGCTGTCGCTCGCGCGGCTGTCGGCCCACGCGATGGGCGGCGATGTGCTCGTGGAGGACACCGGGCCGGGCGGATCGACGTTCCTGTGGACGCTCGCGCCCGCCGCCGGCTGAGCTACGTGAACCGGCGCATGTGGATGTTCTCGAGCAGCCCGATCGCGGCGAAGCTCACGAGGATCGACGTTCCGCCGTACGAGAGCAGGGGCAGCGGGATACCCGTGATCGGCATGATCCCGATCACCATGCCGACGTTCACGAACATCTGGATCGCGAACATCGAGGCGATGCCCGCCGCGATATAGGTCCCGAAGGGGTCCTTCGCGAGCCAAGCGATCCGGATCGCGCGCCACAGCAGCAACGCGTAGAGCACGAGCACGGCCATCGCGCCGACGAAGCCGAACTCCTCCCCCGCGACCGTGAAGATGAAGTCGGTGTGTTGCTCCGGAACGTAGTCGAGGTTGGTCTGCAGGCCGTGCAGGTAGCCCTTCCCGAGCAGGCCGCCTGAGCCGACCGCGATCAAGGACTGATCGAGGTTGTAGCGCACGTCCTCGGAGACGCTGGTGGGGTCCAGGAACGCCGTCAGCCGTTGGCGCTGGAAGTCCTCGATCGCCGAGGTCTGGAACAGCAGGACGATCCCGAGGACGCCGATGACCGTGAGCACGACGAGATGGCGCAGCCGCGTGCCCGCAACGATCAACATGCCCACCACAATCGCGGCGAGGCCGATCGACGTGCCGATGTCGGGCTGCAGGAAGACGAGCACGAGCGGGATGGCGGCGAGCACGAGCACCTTGACGACGTCGCTCAACCGGGGCTCGGGGGTGCGGATGCCGGCGAGCACGGCAGCGAGCATGATGATCAGCGCGAGCTTCGTGAACTCCGACGGGGTGAGCTGCAGGCCGGCGATCTCGAACCAGCGTTGGGCGGTCCCCGTCGAGTCGGTCGCACCGATCCCGGGAACACGGACGAGCGCGAGCGCGAGGATCGAGCCCAGGTAGACGAAGCCGGCGTAGATCTTCAGGAAGCGGTAGTCGAAGCTCACCGTGAGCAGGAGCACGACGACGCCGAGCCCGATCGTGAGCGCCTGCTTGTTGACGCGGGCGAACGGGTCGAGCCCGTCGAGGCGAAGCGTCTGGTTGGTCGCGGAGTACAGCAGGAAGAGCCCGACCACGGAGAGTCCGAGCGACAGCACGATCAGGAACCAGTCGATGTGCCGGACCGGCCGGCGTTCCTGCGCGAACGTGCGTCCTGCGACGAGATCCACGTCAGCCGTCCTGGAAGTGGCACACCGGGTGCGTGTCGTGGGCGAGCTGGTTCGGATAGAGACCGTCGATCACGTACCGCGTGATCGGTGCCGCGGTCTCTCCGCCGAACCCACCCTGCTCGACCATCGTGACGACCACGTAGTCCGGCTTGTCGGGGTTCGGGCCCACCATCGACGCGAACCAGGAGGTGTCCTGATACGGCGCCCCGCGCGACGCGGTTCCGGTCTTGCCCGCGACCGAGATCGTCGAGGTCGGGAACCCGCTGAACGCGCACTGGGCCGTCCCATACGTGACTGCGCCGCGGAGACCACCCCGGATGTAGGCCAACTGTTGGCGTGAGTACGGCACCATCTGGTCGCATCGCCCACCGATGCGCTTGACGTTCCCATCTGGTGCCTCGACGTAGTCGACGACGTGCGGCTGACAGAGATGCCCGCCGTTGGCGATCGCTGCGTAAGCGCGCGCGAGCTGCAGAGGCGTCACTTGCACGTATCCCGAACCGATCATCGTCAGGATGTCCCCGCCCGGCACCCAGCCGTACGGGAACGGACACGTCTTGCAGTTCTGCGCGGGCTCGGACGCCCAGGCAGGGTCTGGCACGAGCCCGGTCCCCTCCGCCGGGAGATCGACCCCCGTCGGCGACTCGAAGCCCCACTCGTGCAGATCCTTCTCCAGGTGATCCCCGTTCTCGCCGAGCGGATCGTCGATGTACTGGCGATAGAACATCCCTCCGAACGCATCGAAGACGGTGTCACAGGAGATGGCGAGCGCGTAGTCGACCCTCATGGGGCGAAGGTTCTGCGTCGTCCAATTGTGGAACTCGGTGCCGGACTTGTCGCCGGGAACCGAGTATGTGCCGTCACACGGGTAGTAGCCGGTCATCGTGGCGAACCCTTCCTTCATCGCCGCGAGGCCGGTGATCGGCTTGAAGGTCGACCCAGGCATATAGCCGTACTGGACGGCGCGGTCGGCGAGCGGAGCCGCCGTCCCGTTCTCCGAACCCAGATACTTCTGTTGTTGGGGCGTGAGCCCGCGGACGTACCAGCGCGGGTCGTAGCTCGGCGTCGACGCCATCGCCACGATGCCCCCCGTGTTGGCGTCGAGCACCACCACGGTGCCCGCATTGGCCTTGAGGTAGCTCA
>JBKPRM010000179.1:0-11100 GCA_046734555.1 Actinomycetota bacterium
CCCTTGAGAGGCTCGCGCATCGGCACCCGTTGCAGCGACTCGCGCCCCGCATCGAGGATCACGGAGTCCCAGGACGCCGCGGCGATCGCGTCCGGGTACCGCGAGATGCAGCGACCGCGGAAGAACGCCCGAGTGTCCTCGGGGGGTTCCATCACGGCGCGTTCGACCTCCTCGTCGGTCGTGAGCCGCTCGACCTTGCCGGCGGCGGCGAGCCGCTCGTACAGGCCCTTGTCGCGGCGGACGTCGTGGTACTGCAGGTCGATCGCCCGGAGCTTCGGATCCCCCCAGCCGAGGTCGTCGCGCGAGCGGTAGCCCTCCAGCACGCGGAGCTTCGCGACCCAGTCGAGCTGCCGCGCGAGCGACATCGGATCGGTCCGGAGCCCCTCGAGCACCGCCTCCCAGCGCGAGATCACCTCGCGGTTGTCGGGCGTGTCGTCCTCCCGATCGACGTACTTCCGGGCGAGCTCGAGGTATTCGAACTGGAGCTGCAGCGCGGTCATGCGGCGCCCGTCGATCAGCTCGATCTCGAGCGCCAGGTCCAGGTCTCGCGAGACCTCGTGGATCGCCTGGACCGGGTTGACCAGCGAGAAGCCGGGCAGGAACCCGTCTTCGATCATCTTCAGCACGATCGCGGTGGTTCCCACCTTCAGGAACTGGGCGACCTCGCACCGGTTCGCGTCGCCGACGATCACGTGCAGCCGCCGGTATTTCTCGGGGTCGGCGTGCGGTTCGTCGCGCGTGTTGATGATCGGCCGTTTCAGCGTCGTCTCGAGACCGACCTCCGTCTCGAAGAAGTCGGCCCGGGCGGTGAGCTGGTAGCCGGCGGCCGCTCGGTCGTCCCACGATCCCTCGAACCCGACCTTGCCCGCGCCGGTGAAGATCTGCCGGCTGACGAAGAACGGGGTGAGGTCGCGCACGATGTCGGCGAACGGCGTGGCGCGGTCGACGAGGTAGTTCTCGTGGGTGCCGTAGGAGTTGCCCTTCCCGTCGCTGTTGTTCTTGTAGATCGAGATGCGCGGCGCCTGCGGCATCTCCTGCGCGAGCACGTCCAGCGATCGTTCGAGGATCCGCTCCCCTGCCTTGTCGTGCACGACGAGCGCGCGCGGCGAGAGACACTCGGGCGTCGAGTACTCGGGGTGCGCATGGTCGACGTAGTACCGCGCGCCGTTGGGCAAGATCACGTTCGCGAGCCCGAGATCCTCGTCGGACATCTCGCGACCGGGTTGCGGCTCGAAGCCGCGCGCGTCGCGCATCGGCGACTCGTCCTCGTAGTCCCAACGGATCTTGCGCAAGCTCCCCGCGTACGAAGAGATCAACATCGAGGAGGACAGGACGGGATTGAAGTCGGGCTGACCGGCCGCGGCGATGCCGTACTCGGTCTCGGTGCCCATCACCTTGGGGATGGCCATCACGGCACCTTACCCCGGGAGCTGCGCTACAGGTACTGTCCCGCGCTGACCCGTTCGACCTGACGGCCGTCGCCGTCGAGCCCCAGCAGCGTGCGCACGTAGACGATCCGCTCGCCCTTCTTGCCGGAGATCCGCGCCCAGTCGTCGGGGTTGGTCGTGTTGGGGAGGTCCTCGTTCTCCTTGAACTCGTCGCGGATCGCGTGGAACAGGTCCTCGCCCTTGATGCCCTTCTCCCCCGTCGACAGGAACCGTTTGATCGCGTCCTTCTTGGCGCGGCGCACGATGTTCTCGATCATCGCGCCGGAGTTGAAGTCCTTGAAGAACAGGATCTCCTTGTCGCCCGACGCGTAGGTCACCTCGAGGAAGCGGTTCTCGTCGGAGTCGGCGTACATCCGCTCGATCGTCTTCTCGATCATGCGGTGGCAGGTCGTCTCGACGTCGCCGCCGTAGCGTTCGATCTCGTCGGGGTGGATCGGCACCGACGGGTGGAGGTACTTCGCCATCACGTCCATCGCCTGCGGTGCGTCGGGGCGCTCGATCTTGATCTTCACGTCGAGTCGGCCCGGGCGGAGGATCGCCGGGTCGATCAGGTCCTCGCGGTTGGATGCCCCGATCACGATCACGTTCTTGAGCGTCTCGACCCCATCGAGCTCGGACAGCAGCTGCGGCACGATCGTCGACTCGACGTCTGAGGAGATGCCCGAGCCGCGGGTGCGGAAGATGGAGTCCATCTCGTCGAAGAACACGATGACGGGCAGGCCCTCTTCGCTGCGCTCCTTCGCACGGATGAAGATCTCGCGGATCTGCCGCTCGGTCTCACCGACGTACTTGTTGAGGAGCTCGGGGCCCTTCACGTTCAGGAAGTAGCTGCGCGCGTCGTCGCGGCCGCTGCGCTCGGCGACCTTCTCGGCGAGCGACTTCGCGACCGCCTTGGCGATCAGGGTCTTGCCGCACCCGGGAGGCCCGTACAGCAGGACGCCCTTGGGGGGCTCGAGCTGGTGTTCGTTGAACAGTTCCGCGTACAGGAACGGCAGCTCCACCGCGTCGCGGATCAGGTCGATCTGGTTCTCGAGGCCACCGATGTCGTCGTAGCTCACGTCGGGGATCTCCTCGAGGACGAGCTCCTCGACCTCCTCGCGCGGCAGGAGTTCGGTGACCACGATCGAACGGGGGTCGAACAGCGCAGCGTCGCCGGCGCGCAGGCCCGTCTGGAGCAGACCACCGGCGACGTACGCGACGTGCTCGTCGTCGCCCCGGCCGAGCACGATCGCGCGGTCGTCGCCGAGCCGGTCCTTGACCTTGACGACCTCGCCCGCACCGTCGGGCTGCAGGACCTCGACAACGTTCAGCGACTCGTTCAGCAGCAGCTGGGAGCCGGGCAGGACCTTGGCGGCGTCGATGTCGGGCGCCGGCAGCACGCGCATCTTGCGGCCAGCGGTCACGATGTCCATCGACCCGTCGTCGTTCGGACGCAGGAACACCCCGAACGTCGCCGGCGGCTGGCTGAGCTTCTCGACCTCCTCGGCGAGGGACTCGATCCGGTCGCGTTCTCCACGGAGCGCGTCGGCGAGCTTCTGGTTCTGCTGGGTCGCGCGCGCGAGCTGGTTGCGGGCTTCGACGAGCTTCTCCTCGAGCACGGCGACCTGGCGCGGTGATCCGGAGAGACGGCGCCGCAGCAGCCCGATCTCTTCCTCGAGGAACTTGACCTGGGATTCCAGGTCGTGCACCTGCTTCTCGTACCGCTCGACCTGCTCGTGGCCCGCCATCGGGGTTTGCCTCCTGTGCAGCGCCGGAGTGTATACCCACCTGCCGACGCGTCCTCGCAGCGAGCGCGAGAACGTGTCTCTGTACACGTATCTACGGCAGCGGTCGCCGGATGGCTTAGGACTTCGGGGACGGAATCCCCCGCGGAGTTATGCGGTCCGGCGGGCGATGGTGAGGAAACCGGTGTGCCCGACCATGCGGTGGTCGGGTCGAACGCTGCGCTCGGTGACGTGCCACCCACGACGCATCACCTCGAACGAGCCGATGTGTAGGAAGCCTTGCGCCGGAAGCGCGAGAACCACCTGCTGGAGCTGGATGGTCGTGGGGACGTACGCGCAGTAGACACCCCCGGGCTCGAGCACCTGGGCGATCGCCCCCAGTGGTTCCCAGGGGGCGGCGAGATCCAGCACGCACCGGTCGAAGCGTTCCCCCGTTCGGCCGACATCTCCCACGTCGCCGATGCGCAGTTCCAGCGGCTCGGGGATCTTCCCGAAGAAGCCCTCGATGTTCTGCACCGCCTGGGTCTGATGCTCCTCGCGGGCCTCGTAGGAGACCACGGCACCCGCCTCCCCGACCGCCCGGCACAGGGCGATCGTCAGCGACCCCGAGCCGGTGCCCGCCTCGAGCACCCGCGCGCCCGGGTAGATGTCCGCGTACGTCAGGAGGGGGCCGAGGTCCTTCGGGTAGATCACCTGCGCGCCGCGCTTCATCTTGAGCGCGTAATCGGCGAAGCGCGGCCGGAACGCCGTCACGACCATGCCGCCTGAGGTCACCGCGCGCGTGCCCTCGGGCTGCCCGATCAGCTCGTCGTGCGCGAGCGTGCCCGAGTGCGTGTGATACGTACCCGCCACCTGCAGACGGAACAGATACGTCCGGTCGCGTTGATCGAGGAGCAGGATGTGTTCCCCCGGTTCGAAGGGCGCGCTCACCGAACGTCCGCCCCCACGCCGTACAGCTCCTCGGGCAGGACCTCGTCCGAGAGTTCGCGCGCGATCTGCTCCGGGCTGTCCTCCGCGGGTGGTGGGGCGAGCCGCTCCCCGAGGATCTGCGCGCGGGCGCGGCAGAAGGCGCAGAACGTGCCGGTCGTCGGCTGGCCGCAGTTGCCGCACGCCGTGAGGACGACCCGTTCGTCGGCCGTCCGGAAGATCGGCATGCCCCGGTCGAGGTATCCGAGGAAGAACTGTGCCTTCGTGCCGGGCGAACGCGACTCGATCGCGTTCATCGCCTCCTTGTAGCGCAGCTGCGTGTTGCCGGCGACCAGCGGGCACTCCTCGACCACGTAGTCGATGCCTCGCAGGAACGCGTAGGCCGCGGTCTCGAGCTCCGAGAGCCGGTGCAGCGGCTTGACCTTCTTCACGAAGCCGTCGTCGCCCGGCAAGACGGGCGACTGGCGCGCGATGTAGTCGACGTTCCACCGCAACGTGTTCCCCAGCAGGGTCGCGGCCTCGTCGTCCAGGTTGTGCCCGGTCGCGATCACGTCGTACCCACCGTCGCGGGCCTCCTTGTTGAACACGTAGCGCTTCGAGAGCCCGCACACGGCGCACGACGAGCGCGACCCCCTGCGGCCGGCGAGCGGGATGTCGAACCCGAAGTCGTCGGCGAGGTCCACCGTCCGGAGGGTGGCCCCCCGATCTCGTGCGAACCCCTGCGCCCGCTCGTGCGACCGATCCGAGTAGTCGTCGATCCCGAGCCCGAGGTAGAGGCCGTCGACGCGGTAGCCCTCCTCCAAGAGCACGTCCCACAGCGCGAGCGAGTCCTTCCCGCCTGAGACGGCGACGAGCACTCGGTCCTCGGGCTGGACCATGTCGTACTCGTCGATCGCCCGCCGGACCTGGTTGCGGAAGACGATCGGGAAGCAGTCCTTGCAGAAGGCCGCGTTGTGCCGGCGCACCTCGACGACGGCGCTCCCGCCGCAGCGCTTGCACCTCATCGCGCACCGCCCGAGATCACAGGCCTGACCTCGACGGCGTCGGCGTCGTCGACGCGCTCGTGGCGCGTGATGAGCTCACCATCGCGGATCACGAGGACCGTGTCCGGATCGATCGACAGCTCCGCGAGCACCTCTCGCATCAGGCGGTCGCCGGCGACGTCGAGCTCCCGGTCGGGGTTGCGCAGCACGACCCTCACGAGGGACAGGCTAGCGCAGGGTCCCGGCCGGCCGGCGCGTCAGGGCAGCTGCGTCGGGTAGGGGCGAGCGTCGAGCGTGACGGTGAGGGTCTGCTCCTGGCCACGACGATCGACAACCACCGGGACGCTGTCACCGGGCTGCAGGTCGGCAAGGACGTTCCCGAGATCCGCCGTGTCGTGCACCGCCTGATCGTTGACGGAGACGATCACGTCGCCCGAGCGGATGCCGGCGTCGTCGGCGGGTCCGCCCTGGGTGGTCGCGACCACGTACGCGCCGTCGCTCGCTGACAGGCCGAGCTGCATCGCGAGCGCCGATGTCACGTCCGCGGTCTGGACCCCCAGGTAGCCGGTCGGCGCGAGTGGCGAGTCGATCGCCTGCTGGATCGGGTCTTTCACCGAGTCGATCGCGATCGCGAAGCCGATGTTCTCCGCGGTATCGGCGCCGGCAGAGTTGATCCCGACGACCTGCCCCTGCATGTTCAGCAGCGGCCCGCCGGAGTTGCCGTGGTTGATCGCCGCGTCGGTCTGGATCACGCTCGAGTAGGTGCGGGTGAAGTTGCGGCACACGTCACAGTTCGGATCTTGGACCTGCACCGTCCGGTCGAGCGACGACACGATGCCGGCGGTCACGGTCGGGCCACCCTCGAGTGCCAGCGCGTAGCCGATCGCGACGACGTTCTGGCCGAGAACGAGCTTCGAGGAGTCGCCGAGCGGCAGCGTCGGCAGGTCCGTGCCATCGACCTTGAGTACCGCGAGGTCGTGCTCGCAGTCGCCCCCGATCACCCGCGCGTCATACCGGGCCGGGTTCTTGGCCGACGTGAAGACCGTGATCTTCGTGGCGCCCTCCACGACGTGGCAGTTGGTCACGACGATGCCGTCCGGCCGCACGATGAACCCCGTGCCGACGCCCTGTCCCGTTTGGCCGCTCGAGGAGAAGACGTCGGTCGTGACGTTCACCACGGCGGGCAGCGCCTCGGCGGCCACCGCGGCGACCGGCTCATCCGTCGGCGGGAGGGAGTTGCCGAACGCCGACCCGGTCGCCGGGGAAGCCGAAGAGCCGCCCCCGGCCGCATCAGCCGTGCACGCGGTTGCCAGCGCGAGCACGACCAGAGCGAGCCCGATGGTTCTTCGGATACGCATGGCGGAGACCTCCTGACGGTTCCCTTCCACTATGCGTTCCCGGAGCGCGAACGGCCCGGGGGCGCGGAGCGCTCTCAGGAAGCTCTCAGCCGGCGGTCAGGCGTCGGCCGCGGCGAAGACGCGCTGGCCGTCGACATAGGTAGCCAGGCATCGCGTCTCGGCGATCTCGTCGACCGGGTGCGCGAACACGTTGCGGTCGAAGACCGCGACGTCCGCCCGCTTGCCGACCTCGATCGAGCCCGTGTCCGTCTCGCGATGGTTGGCGTACGCGGAGCCCATCGTGAAAGCGGCCATCGCCGTCGGCAGGTCGATCCGCTCATCCGGCAGGAACACATCGTGGTTGTCCACGCGGAACGGGTACGAGGGCGGCATCGTCCGGTTGACCGCGACGTGCATCTCCTCCATCGGGTTCGGCGACGACACCGACCAGTCGGAGCCCATCACGAGCGTCGCGCCGTGGCGAACGAGCGATCCGAATGGGTACTGCCAGGTCCAGCGCGGCTCGCCCAGGAACGGGATCGTGAGCAGGTCCATCTGGGCCTCGTGGGCCGCCCATAGTGGTTGCGCGTTCGCGAGCGCGCCGAGCTCGCGGAACCGCGGCAGGTCGTCGGGGTGGACGATCTGGATGTGCGCCAGGTGGTGGCGGTGGTCGTTGAACCCGTTCGCCGCGCGGGCCACCTCGACGGCGTCCAGCGCTTCACGCACCGCGCGGTCGGCCAGGGCATGGAAATGCACCTGGAACCCGAGCGCGTCCAGGCGCGTGACGGCCTCCTTGAGGAGCTCGGGCTCGACCATGGACAGGCCCCGGTTGTCGGTCGGATCCCCGTGCTCGTCGAGGTACGGGTCGAGCGTCGCTCCGGTGAAGTTCTCGCAGATGCCGTCCTGCATGATCTTCACGCTCGTCGCCGCGAACCGCCCGAGCTGCCCCTGCTCGCGCAGCGCGACGAGATCGTCGATCTGCTCGAGCCCTTTCGACCGTTCCCACCAGAGGGCGCCGACGACGCGCGCGGTGAGATCGCCGCGCTGCGCGGCCGCGAGGTACGCATCGTAGTTCCGGTAGTGGGACCCGGGCGTCACGATCGCGTCCTGCCAGCCGGTGATCCCGAACGAGTGCAGGTACCGCTGGCCCTCGAGCAGCGACCGGTAGACGAGCTCGTCACTCACGTCGGGGATGTGCTCGTTCAGCAGGGTCATCGCGCCTTCGTGCAGGGTGCCCTGTGGCGAACCGTCGGCAGAGCGCTCGATCCGACCGTCCCGGGGGTCGGGCGTCGACGCCGTGATGCCCCCGATGTCGAGCGCCTTCGAGTTCGCCCAGCCGCCGTGGCCGTCCCGGTTCACCAGGAAGACCGGCCGATCCGACACGATCGCGTCGAGCTCTTCCTTGGTGGGGCACCCGCGGGGGAAGACGTCCTGTGCCCAGCCGCCCCCGAGGATCCAGGGCTCGTCGGGGTGTCCCGCCGCGTAGGCGGAGATCGCCTTGGCGTAGGCATCCTTCGAGGCTTCGCCGTTCAGGTCGCACTGCAACATGTCGAGGCCGCCGCCGACCGGGTGCACGTGCGCGTCCTGGAACCCGGGCAGCAACATGCGGCCGGCGAGGTCGATCACCTCGGTGCCGTCCCCGCGGAGCTCCGTGATCTCGTCGTCGGTCCCCACGGCCGCGATCGCCCCGTCGCGCACCGCGACCGCTTTCGCCCACGAGCGCGCCGCATCGACCGTGTACACATCGCCGTTGACGAAGATCAGATCCGCTCGCCCGTTCGTGCTCACTCGCGCCTCCCTCGACGGTCGCGCAAGGATAGTTCGAGCGCCCGAGCTCAGGCGAGCTCGACCAGATCCAGGTGGTCCTCACCGAAGTAGTCCAGGTCCCCGTCGGGCATCAACAACACGCGTTCCGGGGCAAGGGCTTCGACGAACTCGGCGTCGTGGCTGACGATCACCATCGCGCCCGGCCAATCACGAAGTGCGTCGGCGATCGCCGTGCGCGACGGCGGATCGAGGTTGTTCGTCGGCTCGTCGAGGAGCAACAGGTTGTTGCGTCCGGCGACGAGCTGCGCGAGCGCGAGCTTCGTCTTCTCTCCGCCCGACAACGTGCCGGCGTCCTGGAACGCGATGTCGCCGTGCAGGCCGAACATGCCGAGGAGACTCCGCAGCGTCAGATCCTCGGCCATCGAACTCTCCTTCATGTGGTCGAGCACGGTCACGCCGTCGCGGATCCGTTCGTGCTCCTGGGCGTAGTAGCCGGGCTTGACACCGTATCCGTAGGAGAACGTGCCGGCGTCCGCTCGCGTCTGCCCGGTCAAGATCCGCAGCAGGCTGGTCTTCCCCGCACCGTTCAGGCCGAGAATCAGCAGGCGCTCCCCTCGCCCGATCGAGAACGAGACGTCGGCGAAGATCGGCGGGCCGCCGTAAGACTTGGCGAGCCTGTCCACGGTCAGCACCGTCCGTCCCGCGTGCGGCGGCTCGGGGAACCGGAAGCGAACGAGCTTCTCGCGCGAGGGACCCTCCACCTTGCTCGCTCGCAGACGCGCCACACGCGAGTCGAGCGACTTCGCCACGCGCGCACGCTTCACGGTTTGCCCGCGCATCTTGTCGGCGAGCGTCTGCAGCCGCTTGATCTCGGCTTCCTGCCGGGCAGCGATCTTCGTCAGCCGCTGTTCATCGAGCGCGCGAGCCGTGCGGTACTGGGTGTAGGTACCCCGGTACTCGACGATGCCGTCGCGGTCGAGATGCAGGATGCGCGTGATCGACGCGTCGAGCAGCTCGATGTCGTGGCTGATCACGATGAGTCCCCCTTTGTAGCCGGCGAGGAACTTCATCAGCCACGTCTTGGCGTCGACGTCGAGGTGGTTCGTGGGCTCGTCGAGCAACAGCAGGTCGGACCCGCCGAACAGGATCCTCGCGAGCTCGAGACGCCGGCGCTCCCCGCCCGACAGCTTCTTGACCGCAAGGTGGAGACGATCCTCGGCGAGTCCGAGGCCGGCGACGATCGTCTTGGCCTGGGCCTCGGCCTGGTAGCCGCCGAGCACCGTGTACTCCTCTTCGAGGCGGGAGAACCGGCGGATCGCCCGCTCGTCGTGTGATTCGGCGAGCGCGATCCTCGCCTTCTCGAGGCGGCGACTGAGGTCAACCAGACCTCTGGCCGCGAGGATGTGCTCGAGGGCCAGGTCATCGTCCTCCGCGCGGTGTTGCCGCGGATCCTGTCGGAGGTAGCCCACGGAGCCGTGACGGATCACCGACCCGGCCGCGGGGTCGTCTTCCCCGGCAAGCACCTTCATGGTGCTGGTTTTACCGGCCCCGTTGCGCCCGACCATCCCGACCTTGTCGCCGGTGCGGAGGTCGAACGTCAGGCCCTCGACGAGGATCTTGCCGCCGACCTCCACGGCGAGATCGCGCGCTTCCAGCGCGGTCATCGGGGGGCTCCATACGGGTTTCGAACGGTGCGAGCTGCGGACATCACGAACTCCTCGTGGGGTGGGGTGACCTCGGTCGCGGTGGCGACGGGTCGTCGAGGGTTGTCCGCTAGCTCAAGTACCGTCCATGGTACGACGGCGAGCGACAGGCTGGAAGCAAGCGACGTCAGTCATCACGGAAGCCGCCGAGGCCCCACGAAGGGAACCGTGTCGCCGTTCGGCACGGCACACGGGTAGGGCGGGCCGAAGCCCGCCCGTGTTCACTACTCGTTTCGTCGTGGTGCTTAGCCGGTGAACTCCCACGATAGCCCCTCGCCCGTAAGCGTGAGGTCGTAAGTGACCGACTCGATGACGGTGACCTGTCCCTTCGGACACGTCAGGGTCGAAAGCGGCGTCACCGAGAAGGACACGTTCGTCCTGCCGTTGCGGACCGCGAAGCTCCCGCTCTGATCCACGGCTAGTTCCTCGTGCTTGTTCGCCGCCTGCGGCTTGTTACCGCTCTTGGTGTAACACCGGCTGTCAACGGTGACCTCTCCCGTGAGGGTGAAGTCAACGTGGTCGACGGTATTGCCGAGCCCGGCCACAGAGGCCGAGATGTCCAGCGAATTCCCCGATACGGTCGCCGTGGGCGTACCGATGAAGTGGGGACTCGCCGCGAACGCGGCCGTAGCCGTGAAAGCGAAGATCGCGCCCGTGATTGCAAGCGTCTTGAAGATCCGCATGCGCTGTCCTCTCCTGGTGCATTGACCCGTCAGCGCTAGCGGGCTGAGCCGCGTCCCGTGCGGCCCCTAGAAGGGCCGCTCCATCTCCGGGACTACCAAGAGCATACGTCTTATCTGCCCAGCTAGCGCGCGGCATCCGGTCGCCGGCCTCGATGCGGCACTCGCGAACGGTCACGCCGAACAACCACGCGGCGCGGCACACACGAAGCCCTTCGCGCTTCTGATCGCGCTCGAGCATCTTCGGGAACGCGGCGAGCGTCGGCATGAGGCGAGGCTAACGTCGTCCAGCGACGCGAGGCTCCGGGTCGGAGTAGATGGTCCCCGACAGTTGAACGCTGCTCGCCCCAGCGGGCCTCGCGTTCGAGACGGCCCCCTGACCGTGCCCGTCAGTTCCCCCGTCGCTCCCTCGAACATGCTGGTGCCGCCTATCACGACGTCCGTGAGCGTCCCACTAACGATCTCGATCGGGCCGTGCTTGTGGCATCCCTCCGTGTCGCAGCTTGGGACGACGCTTTCCTCGAGGAACAG
>JBKPRM010000180.1:0-5383 GCA_046734555.1 Actinomycetota bacterium
ATGGCGACCGGCCTGCTCGTGATGGGCGTCGGCCGAGCGACGAGGCTGCTTCGGTTCCTCGGGGACCTGACCAAGGTGTACGAGGGCACGATGCGCCTCGGCGTCGAGACGGCGACGCTCGACGCCGACGGCCAGGTGACCAGGGAGGCGGGCGCGACCGGGATCGACGACGACGCGATCGACCGGGCGATGGCGGCCAAGCTCGGCGCGAGCGCCCAGCGTCCGCCCGCGTTCTCGGCTGTCAAGGTCAGCGGCCGCTCGCTCCACGAAGCCGCGCGGAAAGGCGAGCTGCTGGAGGCGCCGGCGCGGATCGTTCGCGTCGACCGGTTCGAGCGGACCGCCCGAGATGGCGACAGCGTCTCGTTCGTCTGCGAGGTGAGCGGGGGAACCTACGTGCGGGTGCTCGCGGCGGACGTCGGAGCGGCCCTCGGGTGCGGCGCGCACCTCACCGCGCTGCGGCGAACCGCGATCGGTCCGTTCGATGTCCGCGACGCGCGGGACCCGCGCGACCCCGGCGAGCCGGAACCGCTCGAGCGCGCCGTCGCGCACCTGCCGAAGTTGCCGCTCGAAGAAGATGAGGCGATCGCCGCATCGCACGGACGGATCCTCGCGCCGGCCGCGATCGACGGGCCGTACGGCGTGTACAACGGCGACGGTCGCCTGATCGGCGTGTATCGAGATGACGGGGGGAAGGCGCGCCCGCTCGTCATCCTCGCACCCGCCTCCGACGGCGTCGGCTAGCCTGCGCGCGGTGGACGTCCGGCAGGGGAGCGACGCGCTCCCGCTCGATGACGAGCCGAGCGTGGTCACCGTGGGGTTCTTCGACGGTGTCCATCTCGGCCATCGAGCGGTGCTTGCGCGCGCCGTCGAAGAGGCGCGTTCGCGCGGCGTGCGAAGCGTGGCGATCACGTTCGACCGTCATCCGCGCGAGGTGTTGAAGCCGGGCACCGAACCGAGGCTCCTCACGACGGTCGAGCGCAAGGCGTCGCTGATCGCGGCTGCCGGGGTCGATGTCCTGGTGGTGCTGCCGTTCGACCGCGACTTCTCGCTGATCCCGGCGGAGGGGTTCGTCGAGGGGACGCTCGCCCGAGGCGTGCACGCGCAACACGCCGTGATGGGGGCGAACTTCACGTTCGGCTTCAAGGCGCTCGGCACGATGGGGACGCTGCCGGAGCTCGGTCGGCCCTTCGGTCTGACGTCGGAGGCGGTGCCGCTCGTCGAGATCGATGGGCGGACGGTCTCCTCGACGTCGATCAGGGATGCGCTCTCGGCGGGAGACCTTCTGTGGCCGCACCGCGCGCTCGGCCGTCGCTTCGTCCTCGACGGCGAGGTCGTGACCGGACATGGGAGGGGCCGGGGACTCGGCTACCCGACCGCGAACCTCCGCACGTGGCCTCGGTTGTTGCTCCCCGGGCAGGGGATCTACGCCGGTGTTGCGGAACACGGCGGACGGCGGTACCGGACCGCGCTCGACGTCGGCACGAATCCCACGTTCGGGGTGGAGCCGTTGCACGTCGAGGCGTTCCTGCTGGACTTCGAAGGGGGAGAGCTGCCGGGGCAGCCGCTCGGCATCGAGTTCTGGGAGCGGCTCCGAGACGAGGAGCGGTACGAGGACATCGAGGCGCTGGTCGAGGCCATCGAGGGGGACGTGGAACGAACCCGAGCCGCCGTACCCGACGAGACCGTCTCTGGGCGCGGGTGAGCGGCCAAAGACGCCTTCTGACCTGCACTGGTAGCCTGGTTCGCGAACATGACGCTGACCAAGGAAGACAAGACCGCCATCATCACGGAGCACGCCCGCTCGACGGGCGACACGGGCTCCGCCGAGGTCCAGATCGCGGTCATCACGAGGCGCATCGCCGACCTGACGGAGCACCTCAAGAAGCACAAGCACGACCACCACAGTCGCCGCGGCCTGCTGATGCTCGTGGGCCGGCGCCGCCGGCTGCTGGAGTACCTCAGGCGCGAGGACGTCTCCCGGTATCGCGACATCGTCGCGAAGCTGGGTCTCCGCCGCTAGGTCGCGCACCCGGGCCCCCGACGGGGGCCCGTTCCGTACGCAGGGGGTGATGCCGAACCGCGAACCCGGCCCCAGAGGGAGGCCGAACACGACGCCGGTCGGTTCTCAGTGGCGGGTCCCCGAGCTCACGAGGTTCGGGGATCGACCACTGACAACCGGCCGCCGCCCTCACCAAGGGAACGCGGCGCACGATGCGCCGCCTTGAGTCCAAGGAGGACACGACCGGATGGTCACCGAGATGACGCGCCAGATCGGCGCGCACGACCTGACGATGCAGACCGGCAAGCTGGCGAAGCTGGCCGACGGCGCCGTCGTGGTCACATACGGGCAGACGCAGGTGCTCGCCACGTGCGTTCGCTCGAACCCCCGCGAGGGGATCGATTTCTTCCCGCTCACCATCGATGTCGAGGAGCGGGCCTACGCGGCAGGGAAGATCCCCGGCTCGTTCTTCCGACGGGAGGGCCGCCCCGGCGAGACGGCTATCCTGACCGCGCGGCTGATCGACCGGCCGTTGCGGCCGACCTTCAAGGAGGGCTTCCGCGATGAGGTCCAGGTGGTCTGCACCATCTTGTCGGTCGACATGGAGAACCCATACGACATCCCGGCGATGAACGCGGCCGCCTGCGCGGTCGGCCTGGCCGGGCTCCCGTTCGACGGTCCGGTCGCCGCGGTGCGGCTCGGCCTGATCGACGGCGAGTGGTCGGTCAACCCCACGTATCAGGAGACGGAAGACGCGACGTTCGACATCGTGGTCGCGGGCTCGAAGAGCACCGACGGTGGCGTCGACATCCTGATGATCGAGGGTGAGGCTCCCGACAACACGTGGCCGCTACTGTCCGGCGGCGCGCTCGCCCCGACCGAGGAGGTCGTCGCCCAGGGGCTCGAGGTGGCCAAGTCCGAGATCGCCAAGCTGATCGCGTTCCAGGAAGAGCTCATCGCCGAGGCGGGTGTCACGCCGATGCCCTTCGAGCCGACGCCGCTGTACGGCTCCGACATCTGGGACGACCTGTGGTCGAACTTCGCGGGCAAGCTCGAAGCCGCGATCGTGCCCGACAAGCAGGCTCGCGACGAGGCCTTCGGCGCCGTGAAAGAGGAGGCGAAGGGCCATCTCGCCGAGACCCTCGGCGCGGACGCGCTCGACGACCGCTCGCAGGAGTTCGCCGCGGCGTGGAAGGCGCTCCAGAAGAAGGTGATGCGTCGCCGCGTGATCGAGCAAGGCGTGCGGCTCGACGGCCGCGGGGTGACCGACATCCGACCGTTGTCGGCCGAGGTCGGCGTGCTGCCGAGAGCCCACGGTTCGGCGTTGTTCAGCCGAGGCGAGACGCAGGTCCTGAACGTGACGACGCTCGGCATGCTGCGCATGACTCAGATGATCGACACGCTCGATCCCGAGGACTCGAAGCGCTACATCCACCACTACAACTTCCCGCCGTACAGCACGGGCGAGACCGGACGTGTGGGGTCACCGCGCCGGCGCGAGATCGGACACGGCGCGCTCGCCGAGCGCGCCCTGATCCCGGTCGTGCCGCACGAGGAGGAGTTCCCGTACGCGCTGCGGCTCGTGAGCGACGTGATGTCGTCCAACGGTTCCACGTCGATGGCGAGCGTCTGCGGCTCGACCCTGTCGATGATGGACGCCGGCGTGCCGCTCAAGGCGCCGGTGGCCGGCATCGCGATGGGCATGATCGCCGACGACGGCAAGTACGTGACGCTCACCGATATCCTCGGCGCGGAAGACGCTCTCGGCGACATGGACTTCAAGGTCGCCGGCACCGAGGAGTTCGTGACCGCGATCCAGCTCGACATGAAGGTCGCCGGCATGCCGGCGGAGGTCCTGGCCGGCGCGCTCCAGCAGGCGAAGGACGCGCGGCTGAAGATCCTCGACGTGATGCTCGACACGATCCCGGAGCCGCGTGCGACGGTCAACGCCAACGCGCCGCAGATCATCACGATCCAGATCCCGGTCGACAAGATCGGCGAGGTGATCGGGCCCAAGGGGAAGAAGATCAACGAGATCATCGCGATGACCGGCGCCGAGATCAACATCGAGGACGACGGGACCGTGTTCATCGGCTCGAGCGGCGGCGAGGGCGCCGACGAGGCAGCGCGGATGATCGACGAGATCGCGAACCCGCGCCCGGTGCTCGTCGGCGAGACCTACCAGGGCCGCGTCGTGAAGACGACGACGTTCGGCGCGTTCGTGAACCTCGTTCCCGGCCGCGACGGCCTCGTGCACATCTCGAAGCTGGGACGCGGCAAGCGCCTGTCCAGCGTCGAGGAGGCCGTGAAGGAGGGCGACGAGCTGACCGTCCTGGTCGAGGACATCGATCCGCAGGGCAAGATCAGCTTGAAGCCGGTCGGTCCCGAGTGGGAGGCGCCGGAGGGTGCCGAGGCCTCGGGCGACGCTGGCGGCGAGCAGCGCCGGGAGCGAGGCGACCGGCGCGACCGGCCGCAGCGCCAGGGCAAGCGGTTCCGCGACCGCGAGCCCAGCGGCGAGCGCACCGACAGCTGACCGAGATGACGATCACGCGCACCGAGTTCACCTCGGGCCTGCGCGTCGTGACCGAGCGGATGCCGAGCGTCCGCTCGGTCTCGATCGGCGTCTGGGTGCTCGCCGGCTCGCGTGATGAGCGTCCGGCGATCAGCGGACACTGCCATTTCCTCGAGCATCTGTTGTTCAAGGGAACCGAACGGCGCACCGCTCTGGACATCGCCGAGGCGTTCGACGCCGTCGGCGGCGACGTGAACGCGTTCACGGCCAAGGAGTACACGTGCTACTACGCGCGTGTGCTCGATCGTGACCTCGAGATGGCCGTCGACCACCTCACCGACATGATGCAGCACTCGGTGATCTCCGCCGACGACCTGGCCGCAGAGGCCGACGTGATCTTGTCGGAGGTCGACATGCACGAGGATTCGCCGGAGGACGTCGTGCACGACGTGTTCACCGAGGCGCTGTGGCCCGGGCACCCGCTCGGCCGCCCGATCCTCGGGACGAAGGACCGGATCAAGGCCGCGACCCGCTCGTCGGTCCGCGGGTTCTATCGCCGGCACTACGTGCCGGGGCGGATGGTGATCTCCGTCGCCGGCAACGTCCGCCACGATCGATTGGTCGCGATGCTCTCGGACCGGATGGACACCGGGAAGCCGCTCGGGGTCCGCGGCCGCTCCGCGAGAGAGCTCCGTGCGAACCGCCGGTCACCGAAGCCGTCAGGGGACTCGGCGACCAAGCGGAAGCCGGTCGAGCAAGCGCACGTCGTGCTCGGCACGAACGGGCTCCCACGCACCGACGAGGACCGGTTCGCGTTCCTGATCGTGAATACCGTGCTGGGGGGCGGCATGTCATCGCGCCTGTTCCAGGAG
>JBKPRM010000181.1:0-3702 GCA_046734555.1 Actinomycetota bacterium
GTCGGGACGGATGGACCGAGCAGGTCGAGGACGTCGCCGAGCTGGCTCGGACCGAGCTTGCACGCGCATCCGGCGCCGTGGCTGAGGCTCGTGAGACGGATCGGCTCGGTGAGCGCCATCAGAACGTCCCGAGGTTGGTCGCCCACTCGCCCCAGGTCGTCCCGCCGTCGACGCTCACGCGAAGCGTGATCGGGCGGTTCCCGCCGGTGACGTGGAACACCAGCGCGCCCGATACGGTCTTGCGCGGTTGCACGGTGACCTCATGCAGCAGGCTGCGGTTCGAGCCGCCATACCGGGCCGGGTCGGGATGCAGATCGCCACGCTGTGCCGCCTCCGCCGGGAAGACGCCGCCGCTCGCATCGGTGACCTGCGCCTCGGCGCCGAGGACGCCCGACCACGGCGCGTCGCCGCGGTCTTGCACTTCGAGATACACGACGAGCGCGCGCGCTTCCCGGACGAACGTCAGCGTCATCGTTGTCGTCACCGGCGTGATCGCGAGCTTCGTTCCGTCGCTCGTCGGCAACGTCAGCGTGTCCGGGATGAATCCCGACGTCCGCTCGGTGAACGGCGTGGGCGAGGGCGAGTAAGGCACCAAGGGATCGACGGTCGACGAGCCGGCAGGTGTCGAGGTGACCTCGCTCGCGGGTGGGACGGTCGTGGTCGTGTCACGCGTGCAGGCGGCGACCGCGAGCAGCACGAGGCACGGGACGAGCGATCGGGCGGTACGCATGGGGACGGGCCGAGTGTAGCCGCGGAACGCGGTCCGTCGGGGCGAGCCGCTACGCCTCGGGCATCGCGGCCGGCTGCGTCGTCGTGGTGCCGATCGCGTGGAAGCCGCCGTCGACGTGGATCAACTCGCCGGTGATCCCCCGCGACAGATCTGAGAGCAGGAACGTGACGGCGTCGCCGACCGGCGTCGCGTCCTCGGGGTTCCACCCGAGCGGCGCTCGATCGCCCCACGCGCCGGTGATCGCATCGAACCCGGGGATCCCCTTGCCCGCCATCGTTCGGATCGGTCCCGCGCTGAGGGCATTCACGCGGATGCCCTTCGGGCCGAGATCGCGCGCGAGATAGCGGGTGACCGCCTCGAGGCCGGCCTTCGCCACCCCCATCCAGTCGTAGATCGGCCATGCCACGCGCGCGTCGAAATCGAGTGAGACCACCGATCCCCCGTGTTCTTCCATCAGCGGCAGCAGACCCACCGTGATGGCCTTCAAGGAGTACGCGCTCGTCTGCATCGCGGTCGCGACCGACTCCCACGGCGTGTTGAGGAAGTTCCCGCCGAGCGCGTCTTGCGGCGCGAAGCCGATCGCGTGCAACCACCCGTCGAGCCGGCCCCACCGAGACGCGAGCTCCTGACGGACCGCATCGATCTGCGCGTCATCGTTCGCATCCATCTCCAAGACGTCGCAGGGCTGGGGCAGGCGCTTCGCCACCTTCTGCGTGAGGCTCACGGTTCGCCCGAAATTCGTCAGGACGATCTCGGCACCGTGCTCCTGGGCCGAGGTGGCGGCGGCGAAGGCGATCGACTGTGGCGTGAGCACGCCGGTGATGAGGAGCTTCTTGCCGTCCAGAAGCATGTGGCCCGGGAGCCTAGCCCCGGCCTCCGAGCGCGGCAACGCGGCCGTCCGTAGCATGCGCATGTGGATCTCGGCATCGAGGGCAAGGTCGCACTCGTCACCGCGTCATCGAAGGGTCTCGGGCTCGCGACCGCGAGCGCGCTCGCCGCAGAGGGCTGTCGCGTCGCGATCAACGGCCATGACGGCGAGCGCCTGCGCGCGGCCGCCGCGTCGCTCGGCGGCGAGACGCTCGCGCTGGAAGGAGACGTGACCGAAGAGGCCATGCCGGCGCGGCTCGTCGGTCAGACGGTCGAGCGGTTCGGCCGCCTTGACATCCTCGTCGCGAACGCGCCCGGTCCGCCGCCGGCTCGCGCGCTCGACGTCACCGACGACGTCCTGCGCTCGGCGATCGAGGCGAACCTGCTCACCTCGATCCGGTTGGTGCGCGCGGCCGTCCCGCACATGCAGCGGGCGGGCTGGGGCCGGATCGTCCTGTGCGCGTCGTGGGGGATCAAACAGCCGATCCCGGAGCTCGCCGCGTCCAACGTCGCGCGGACGGGTTTGTGGGCCTGGTCGAAGACGGCCGCGGCCGACCTCATCACCGACGGCATCACCCTGAACGTGCTCGCCCCCGGCCTGCACGACACCGACCGGGTTCGGGAGCTCGGCAGCACCGGCCGGCTCGGCGATCCGGCCGACTTCGGCCGGATCGCAGCGTTCCTGTGCTCGAGCGCGACCGGGTTCCTCAGCGGCGCCGCGCTCCAGGTCGACGGCGCCGCTACGCTTGGCCTCGCCTGAGCTCGGAGGGAAAGGACGAAGACCGTGGGATCGGAACAGCGGTTCGACCGACTGATCGATGACGCGTGGGAGGGCCTGCTCGAACGAGAGCCCTTGGTGGGCACGTTCGTCGGCGACGATCGCTACGACGATCGCCTCGCCGACCCGTCCGAGACCGGACGAGCCGAGGAGGAAACGGCGATGCGGCAAGGCCTCGAGGAGCTCGAGGCGTTCGACCGGTCCGATCTCGACCAGGGACGACAACTGACCGCTGACATCTACGAGACGATCTGCCGCCGATCGCTGGCGCGGCTCGAACATCGGGTCGACCTGCTGGAGGTCGCGAACCACATGAACGGAGCGGTCGCGTTGCTGGGCCAGATCGCGACCCTGCAGCGCACCGATACACCCGAGCGGGTGGCCAAGCTCGATACTCGGCTGCGCGCCTTCCCCGCATACCTCGACGCGTCCACGGAGCTGTTGCGAGAGGGCGTGTCGAAGGGGGTCACGGCGCCGCGTGTGATCGCCGAACGCTCCCTCGGCCAGCTCGACCGACTGCTGGAGCTCGCGCCGGAGGATTCACCGGTCGCGGTGGGTGCGCAGGGAGACGCTCGTTCGACGATCGCGCGCGCCGTCGAGGAAGCCGTGCAGCCGGCGTTGGTGTCGTTCCGCGAGGTGCTCGCCGGCGATTACCTGTCCGCCGCGACCGAGACGATCGGGATGAGTGCGCTGCCCGGCGGGGACGGCATGTACGCCGCCGAGGTGCTCGGTTGGACGTCGCTGCCGCTCGACCCACAGGAGGTTCACGAGCTCGGCGTCGAGCGCCTCACGGCCATCAACGAGGAGCGCATGAAGCTCGCGGCCGAGCTCGGCTATCCCGACCCGGCGACGGCGATCGCCGCGCACACGGCTTCGGGGGCGAACACAGCGCAGACCGCCGAGGAGTTGGTCGCGCTCGCCGAGGACCAGGTGCAGCGGAGCTGGGACATCGCGCCCCGGTTCTTCGGCCGGCTGCCGTCGGCGAACTGCGAGGTGCGGCGCGTCGAGGAGTTCCGTGAGGCCGACGAACCGATGGCGTTCTACTACCCGCCGACCGATGACGGCTCGCGCCGGGGCATCTACTACATCAACTGCTACGACCTCGCAGACCGCGCCCTGCATCATGTCGCCAGCGTCACGTATCACGAGGCCAACCCGGGGCACCATTTCCAGCTGGCGCTGCAACAGGAGATGCCGGAGCGTCCGCCGCTGCGCCGGTTCGGCGCGACGCTCGCGGCGGCGGCCTTCGCGGAGGGGTGGGGTCTCTACTCGGAGCGCCTCGCCGACGAGATGGGGCTGTACCGCGACGGGTGGGAGCGACTCGGAA
>JBKPRM010000182.1:0-5320 GCA_046734555.1 Actinomycetota bacterium
GTATTCCATCCAGTAGCCGTGCTCATCGGGGTAGGCCCCCGTGAAGATCGTCGCCCGCACGGCGTCGCTGTATCCGAGGATCGTCGGCAACGGCGCCGTGTGACCCGCTGCGGCGAGACGTGCGAGGAACGGCGTCCGCTGCTCGTCCAGGTAGTCGTGCCGGAACGCGTCGACGAGGAAGCAGACGAGAGGAGTCGGTGCGCTCATACGGCGATGGCCGTATCGCGCGCGTCGATCAGCTCGACGGCCGGCGGGATGACGCCAACCGTCGCCCCGGTGTCCGCATCCAGACCCGGCAGCGAGTCGTAGAGGTCGAGGTACCGCCGAGCGATCGCCTGCCAGGCGAAGTCGCGCAGCACCAGGCGGCGCCCGCTGCGGCCCATCCGGTCGCGCAGCGCATCGTCGCCCCGCACGAAGGTCATCGCCATCGCGAGCTGGCCGACGTCTCCGGGCTTCACGAGGAACCCCGTGTCCCAGTCCTTGACGAGCGAGGGCAGCCCTGAGATCCGGGACGCGATGACCGGCAGTCCGCACGACATCGCCTCCACCGCGACGAGCGGGGAGGCTTCGGAGACCGCCGGGATGACGAGCACATCGGCCCGCGCGTACACGCCGCCGAGTTCGGCCGGCGGGACCGCACCGAGGAAGCGCACACGATCAGAGATGCCGAGCTCCGAAGCTCGACGCTCCAATCTCGCGCGCATCGGTCCATCACCCGCGAACACGCAGGGCACCCCGTCGAGGTCGGCGATCGCGTCCAGCAACAGATCTGGCGATTTGCGGGGAACGAGAGACCCGACGAACAGGCAGTACCGCTCGACATCGAGGCCCAGCGGCTCGCCGACGGCTTGATCGAACACCGTTGGATCCGTCCCGTTCGGGATCACGGCGACCTTCTCGCCGTCGATCCGCCAGCGGCGCACCGCCTCGTCGCGCTGCGACGCGAACAACATCACGACCCGATCCGCGCGACGGAAGGCCGCGACGTTCAGTACCCGGTAGATCACCTTCCGGATCGTTCGTTCGGGCAGGCGGCGATACCGGCAGCTCCACGGTGTCGCGTCGTGTTCGGTGTAGACGATCGGTACGTCGCGGACGAGGAAGGTGAGCAAGATCGCGGCGAGCGCACCGTGCGCATGGATCAGGTCGAACCCGTCCGTCGCTTCGCGAACCGTTCGATGAACCGCCCGGGCGACCGCGATGTTGCCGAACAGGTGCAGGACGAACCAACGCAACAGCCCGTCAGGAACGAAGCGCGCCGCACGGGACGACGGGTTCCGGATCTGTCGTACTGCGACATGTGACGAGCGAGCTGAGCGCCGGAGGTCGCCGACCAACGTCACGTCGTGGCCGGCATCGGCCATGGAAACAGCCAACTGGTAGCCGACGGTCTCGGCACCGCCGCAACCGTCGGTGATCGGCAGCACGCCGCGCGATGCGACCAGGATGCGCATGAACCCCCTCTTCCGCATCAGGTGTGCGACGGGCAGCGACCGCGCGGGCCGCTGCCCGTGGCAGAACGGGAGAACGACCTCAGTGAACGGTCACGGTGTTCGACGTCGCGGCGAGGCAGGTGTGGTCACCCGCGTACCCGCCTGAGGACGTCTGCGACACAGTGGCGAAGTACGAACCAGGTCCAGGCGCCGCGATGCCGTTCCATTGGCCGGCGTGGCCCGAGATCGTCGACCCGACCACAGCATTCGAACCCGCGACGTGGACGGTGACCTGTCGTCCCTGCTGGCAGAAGCTCGACGTGCCGAGGTGACCGACGAACGTGTCGGTCTTCTTGTCGTAATGCAGCGTCAGGTTGGTCTTGAACGTCTGCGTATGAGCGCGCGCGATCAAGGAGCCGATCGGCACGCTCAGCAAGGCGACCACCGCGACGGTGATCGCGGCCTTTCGGGAGACCCGTCCCATCCCCATCCCCTTTCCCCTCGTCCCCACCGCCTATCGAGGCGTGCCACGAGACGCTAGGCAGTGCGCTGCTCGCGAACAATCGGTGTGCCGGGGGTTTCGTCGCGAGCGGCATCCGAACCCAGGTGGGGGAACGCAGCGCCGCTGCGACGCCGGCCTGTCGGCCATTGGACGCGAGAAGTTCACACCAACGACCGATACGCCAGCGGGACGGCGCGTGCCGACGACTTGACCGGGATGGGGCGCCGAGGGGGCAACGATCGATCGTGACGGCGTGATCCGCATCGGCGTGGCCGATGAATACACGCTGGCCCGGACCGGACTCGTCTCTCTGTTGCGATCGAATCATGGGATGAGCGTCGTCGGAGAGGTCGCCGATGGCGCCGCCGCGTTCGAGCTCGCTTGTGACCAGGAGCCAGACGTGATGGTGATCGACCTCCGCCTGACGGACATCGACGGGTTCGAGGTCACCAGGCGGATCTCGACTCGACGTCCGGCCGTGGCGGTCGTCGTGGTGGCCCCGCGCGGCGCCGAGCAGGAGGCTGGACGGGCGATCGAGGCGGGTGCCCGAGCGTATGTCCTTCGCACAACACCTGCCGAAGACGTGCTTCAGACGGTCCGCATGGTCGCGAATGGCCACGTCGTCTTGCCCGGCCAGACGGACCTCGGGTTCGTCGAACCGCAGCAGCCCAACCGATCTCGCGAGGCGCCGATCCTGTCCGCCCGCGAGCTGGACGTTCTCCGGCTCCTCGCGCTCGGCCTGACGAATCGACAGATCGGGGAGCGCTTGGTCGTGTCGGTGGAAACCGTCAAGACCCACGTGGAACGCCTGATGCGGCGCCTGGGAGCAGCGGATCGAACCCAAGCCGTGGCGGTGGGTTTCCGAACCGGGCTACTCGAGTAGCCGAACGCTACGACGTCGTGTCGTACCGCGCGAGCGCGAAGCCCATCGTGGTGTCACGTCGAGCCCAACCCGCGACGACCAGCCGATCGTCGCTCTGCTGGACCGCCCCGTTCGCAGAGACCCCGTCGAGGAATGTCGTCACGATGACGCCATCGCCTCCCCATCCGCGGTCCCGGTGTCCATCGTGATACACGCGCGCGACGCCGATCGACGGCACGACGACGCCGGTCGCCAGGCCGAGATAACCCGAGGCGAGGATCTTCCGGTTGGGCTGCACGGCGATCACGGTGATCGACTGGAGCCCGGTGCCGAACGAGACCATCTTCTCGCCGTCCCCGGCGAACGAAGTGTCCGGCCGGCCATCGGAACGGAGCCGGATGAGGAGGCATGCGGAGACGTCATAGAGGTTGCCGCCGATCACGATCTTGCCGTTCGGCTGCAGCGCGATCGCCAGCGGGAAGGAGTCCGCGAGGCCTCTGTTGGCGACCCCATCGCGTCCGAACGATGAGTCGAGGCGACCGCCGACGCGGAACCGAGCGACCGCTGCACCGAACGGCACGTAGCCTGCGACGACGATCTTCCCGTCTGGTTGCAGCGCCATCGCACGGGCGGTTCCTCCCCGGACCGCGACGACCTTCCCGTTCGTCCCGAACGTCGCATCGCGATCGCCTGTCGGCAGATATCGCACGACACCGAACCGATGGTCGGAAGCCGCTCCGCCGGCCACGAGGATCTTCCCGTCGGGTTGGATCGCGACCCCGTAGCCGACGTCATGTCGGCGGGTGAGGTTCGTCGTGGCGATCCCGCCCTGACCGAACGCGGGATCGAGGGAACCGTCGGTCAAGTACCGAACCACAGCGAAGCGTTCGTCGCTGTCTGTTCCCGCGACCACGATCTTGCCGTCCGCCTGGATCGCGACCGAGTGCGCTGCATCATCCGTGCCGCCGGCGATGCCGGTCGTGAGTCTCCCGTCTGCGTCGAAGCCGACATCCAACGTGCCATCTGTGAGATACCTCGCGACCGCGAACTCGCCAGTGCCGGACGGTCCCGGTGTCGAGCCGACGGCCACGATCTTCCCGTCCTCTTGGAGCGCGACCGCGTTCGCGGACGCGCCTCCCGAGAAGACGGTGCGGACGATGCCGTCCCCACTGAACGTGAGGTCGAGGTCGCCGGCGGCGGCGAGCGCGGTGCCGCAGGCGAACGCGACGACGACGGATGCCAAGATCGGCACGCCGAGCCGTCTCATATGGCTTGCCAATCCCCTCCGTCGTCCCAGACCCCCGGCGAATCCGTCAGGTTCGTGAGGTTCGATCCGTCGGGTTGTATCGCGATCACGTCGGTGGACGAGTACGGATCCCAATAGACGGTGCGCAGGAACGTGATCACGGTGCCGTCGGGCGACCAGGCGGTCGGCCCGTACACGACACGACGATTGTCCGTGAGCCGTGCTGCGTTGGTGCCGTCGGCGTCCATGACGAACGCCTCGTTGTCGCCCCGCCTGTGCCGCCCGATGAACGAGATCCTCGTTCCGTCGGGGGACCAGGCCGGCGCGAAGCTGGGATCATCGGTCGTCAGCTGGGTGAGTCCGGTGCCATCGGTGTTCATCACCCAGACAGCGGGGTGACGGAGCGCCTTGTTGAACCGGACGAAGACGATCTGGGAACCGTCGGGCGAGAGCGCCGCGTCGCATGAGCGGTTGGGTCCGATCTGGGTTAGCGATGAACCATCTGTGCCCACGACGAACAGGCGAGAGCGTGCGTTTCCGCGCAAGCAGAACAGGAGATGGGTCCCATCGGCGAACCAATCCGGCCTCTCGATCGACCGGCCGTCGTGGAACACGGTCGCGCCGTTGTCGCCGGCGGCGTCCATCGTCATGAGCTTCTCGCCTGTGCCATCACGTCCGAGGCGAACGAATGCGATCCGGGACCCGTCCCCCGACCACGCCGGACTCCCGTTGTTCGCCCGGGTATGGGTCAGCCGTGTCACGTCGCTCCCGTCGGGAAGCATCGTGAATATCTGCGAGCTACGGGCGTGTCCTCCGAAGCGAGCGAACGCGATACGTCCGTTCGACGCAGCGTCGGCGGTGATCGGTATCGATACGGTCAGGAGCGTGACGACCGCGGCCATCGGTGCGAGATAACGAGAACGCCGCATCTGCCAACCTCCCTGGACGGGGGCCGACAGGCGCCGACTCGCTTACGTCGAGACAAGGTTTACTCTCTTGGCAACCCCGGTGCAAACCCCGACGGCGAGGACGATCGAGCGCTAGACGCTCACCAGTTGCGGGAGAACCTCTCCGGTCGCGCCACGGATGACTTCATCGACGTCATCGTCGTACGGCGTCGGCTCGGCATTGACGATCACGAGCTTCGCGTTCGACCGCTTGGCGATCGCGCGGTAGGTGGGCCGCTGGCCGGACGTCAGCGAGGAGCCGACCGCGAGGAACAGGTCGCACCCCCCTGCCGCGGCGACGGCCGCACCGAGCACCGTGCGATCCAACGC
>JBKPRM010000183.1:0-5795 GCA_046734555.1 Actinomycetota bacterium
GGCTGGGACTGCGGGAGCTCCGTGGGCACCGAAGCGTCGGCGGCATCCGCGCGTCGATCTACAACGCGATGCCGCTCGAGGGGGTGGAGCGACTGGCGACCTTCATGAAGAACTTCCGGGCTCGGTAGCGAGCCGTCAGACCCTTACTCGACGACGGTGATGTCGAACTCGTTGCCCTCGGGATCGTGCACCGTTCGCCACCGGTACTGCTCGAGCGTGGCCTCGCCGCCGGGCCACGACCCGCCCAGCTCGACGATCCTCGCCGTCGTCGCCTCGAGATCGTCGACCTCGAAGTCCAGATGCATCCGGTTCTTGGTGGTCTTCCCCTCCGGAACACGCTGGAGGCAGAAGGTCGGCAGGTCGTCGCGATCACGCAGGAACACGAAGCGTCCCCCGTCCATCGGCTCGCCGAGCGAGCCTTCGAGCAGGGCGGCCCAGAAGGCCCCCACCCTCTCGATGTCCTGACAGTCAAGCGTCACGAACGCGAACCGGAGCGCCGGCATGCGCTACCTCCCGACCAACTCGTCGACCGCCTCGCCGAACACCTCCGTGTGCCGGTCCACGTCCTCGGCCGTCGTCGCGGGCGACATCAGCGCCATGTTGTGGAACGGGGTCATGAGCACGCCGCGGTTCAGCAGGAACAGGTGGATGAACGGGTCCAACTCCTCGTCCTGCCCTGCCGCGGCTTCGGTGCCGGTGCGCGCCCGATCGGGACGGAAGAGGTACTCGACCCGGCACCCGAGTCGCACCACGTGCCAGGGCAAGCCTCGCTCGTCGATCACCCCGGCCACGCCCTCCTCGAACCGCTCACCCAGCGCGATCATCCGCTCGAACGCCTCGTCGGTCATGACCTCGCCGAGCGTCGCCCGCATGGCCGCGAGCGAGAGCGCGTTGCCCGCGAGCGTGCCGCCCACGCCGCCGACGTCCGCGTTCCTCCAATCGGTGTTCGCGTACACACGCTCGCTGAGCTGCTGGCTGAACCCGTAGGCGGCGCTCGCGATGCCGGCGCCGAGCGTCTTGCCGATCGTGACGATGTCGGGTTGCAACCCCCATGCCTTCGTGCACCCGCCAGGACCTGCACTGATCGTGTGGGTCTCGTCGATCAGGAGCAACGTGCCGTACTTCGAGCAGAGCTCCCGAACCGCGTCGTGGTAGCCGGGCTCCGGCAGCACGATCCCGATGTTGGTCAGGGCCGGTTCGAACATGCAGACGGCGACGTCGCCGCTCGCGAGCGCCCGCTCGAGACCGTCGATGTCGTTCATCTCCACGACCCGGGTCGTCTCCGCGAGCGGGACCGGCTTGCCGACGTTTCCTTCGCGCTCGATCACGCTCCCCTCGTCGTCCAGCGTCGCGAACGTTTCGTCGACCGACCCGTGATAGCACCAGTTGTGCACGACGATCTTGTCGCGGCCGGTCACCTGACGAGCCCACCGGACCGCGAATCGGTTCGCGTCGGTCGCCGTGAGCGTGAAGTTCCAATAGGGAACGCCGAACCGGCGTGCCATCTCCCGGCCGACCCAGGCGGCATCCTCGGTCGGGAGCATCAGCGTGATGCCCTTGCTCGCCTGGGTGGCGATCGCGTCCACGCTCACCTTCGGAGCGTGACCCGCCATGCCACCGGTGTCGCCCAGGCAGAAGTCGACGAACGCGTTGCCGTCGACGTCCCAGAACCGCGCCCCCTCGGCCCGCTCGACGAACACGGGGTGATCGCCCGGCCACCTGGTCATCCAGTTCATCGGCACGCCGAACAACAGCGATCCCTTCGCGTCCTCCGCGAGCGCGCCCGATCGCGGGTGACGCCGGCGGAACGTCTCCAGTTCGCGCTCCATGAGCTCGCCCAAACGGGCACGATCGATCTCGGTCACACGGTCCTCCTGCCGCAGGGTGCGAGCAGTGTAGTGGGGTACCGGCCACGCCTGGCTCCGACGTAGGATGCCTGTGCTGCAGCGAAGGTCCGCCGCTTCGTCAATCCCGAACATGCAGGACCGATAGTGGAGAGGATGCCTCGGCACGCTGCGTTCCGGTGGCTCCGCGCGGCTGCGCTCGTCGCGGCCGTGCTCATGCTGGCCGCCTGTGCGAGCGGTCCGACGATCACTACGGGCACGGACGCGCTGCCCGCGACGTCGGGCGCGGCGCCCACACCACCGCCCGATATCCCGAGCGGACGCAGCTGCGACAACCTGTCGTCTATCTCCCGCGAGCAGCACGGTCTCGAGGTCCATGGAGTGATGCGCGGCGGGGAGCCGTTCTACGCCTTGTTCGAGGGCACCGGGGAGCTGGCGGCGGGGGACCACGTCATCACGTACCTCCGCATGCCGGGGGCACGCGTGCTTCGGATGACCCTCGTCGGACCCGACGGTCGACTCGTTCGAGTCGCCGGGCTCCGGCCGGGCCTCGCCCCGTTTCCGTGGGATCGTCCGGGCGACCCGTGGGTCGGGACGCTCACCTTCTCACGGGGTGGATGCTGGCGGATCTACGTCGACCGCTCGGGCACCGACGGAGAGATGTGGGTGCACGTGCGCTGAGCGCTACGGGGCACCGTGACAGCGTGCCGACCCCGAGTCGCTGAACGTGCCACCGGCCGCCGGCAGGAACTTCCAGTCGTAGGCGCCCTGTCGCAGCGTCATCCGCAGCGCTCCGAACGTGCGCGTGTTGTGCACCTGGCTGTAGCGATGGACCCTGGTGATCCCGTAATGCATCGCGCCGCCCGTTCCGACGATGAACTCACGGATGCCGTGCCGCTTGTTCTTCACGCCCCGCGCGTTCACCGGTGCGAACCGCTCGTAGATGTGGTCGTGGCCGACGAGCGCCACATCCACGCCGAAGTGGTAGAGCAACTTCCACAGCGGGCGCGCGTGCGATTCGTCGTCACCGTGCGGCCCGGAGGACACCAGCGGGTGATGCATGAACGCGAGGGTGCAGCTGCTCGGGCGGTGCGCGAGGAGGTGGCGCAGCCACCGGTACTGCGGGCTCCCGCCTGAGCACCCGCCGACCGCCCAGCAGTTCGAGTTGAGCGCGACCAACCGCCACGATCCGAGCTCGACGCTGTACCAGCCGTGCTTGTTCGGACCGGTGCGGGAACCGAAGTAGGCGAAGTACCCGTACGCGCGTCTGCTCGCCTCGTATTCATGGTTGCCCGGGACGGGATAGGTGCGGGGCAGCTGGGAGCCCCAGCTCTTGTCGTACGACTGGCGGAACGCTCGCAGCCGTCCGACGTCGTACTGTTCGTCGCCCAATGGGAGCACCGCGTCGGGATCCGCCGCGCGGATGACTTTCTCGACGGCGGCCGCGCGGCAGAACCGACCGGATCCCATCCCCCGGTCGAAGAAGGCGTTGCGTGGATCGCACGCGATGTCGCCGGCGGCAGCGATCGTCACGCTCTTCGCTCGCAGCGGTGTCGTCGCAGACGGCGTGGCGACATCGGCAGGCAGCGGCGCTGCGCGCACGACGTCACCCTCGATCGGGAGCGCGAGCGGTGCCGCGTGACCGGCTACTGGTGCGGCGAGCAGCGCGAGGAAGAGCGAGACCCCAGACGCGCGCAGCAGCACACGTCTCATCGCAACTGCTTCGGCGTCCCCGTATCGGTCGTGGGCAGCACCACGATGGCGCTGCGTGTCGCGCGCTCGCCGGTCGAGGGGGACGGTCGGTTGGCGAGACACCCACCGGCGTTCGGCGACGACTCACACCAGCGAGGGTCCCGCTTCTTCACCCACATGGTGGTGGAGCCGCCGCCGTCCAGGTTGACGGCCTTCCACGCCCCAGCGTGGACCAGCTCCGACGCCAGGGCAGGCATCCGAACCCCCTTCGACCAGTTCGAGCTGCCCTGCCGTCCGTCGACCGTGACGAGGATCATGCGGCAGTTCGTCGAACCGAGGGAGTCGGAGCACCCCTTCGTGATGCCCATCGCGGTGCGCGGGTTGAAGTTGAAGATGTAGGGGTCGCCGGCGTTGTACCCCGGCGCGACGTTGTTCCCCTTCTTCACGAGCATCTGCTGGGCGCCCATCACGTCGGTCACGTGCGGCCAGCCCTGCAGGGTCCAGGAGATCCGCACCGTATCGTTCGGTTGGAGGTCCGTGATCTTGGTTGCGCGGCGGACGCCGGCTTTCGCCGCGATCACGACGGCCCCCGACGTCGAGTTGAAGCCAAGCGGATTCTTCGAGCACGGCTCCGGTTGGGCGTCCACCGTGTAGCGACGCACGAGCGACGTCTCGCGCGAGCCGTTCCACCCGATCGGCCGCGACGGCACCAGCCGCGCGGCGCACCAATGCGGATCGCTCGCCGTGGGGTTCATCTTGCCGGGGGGCTTCGTCACATCGCCGCCACGAGCGGTGTAGCCGGCGATCGTGCCGTGGCGCGGTGCGCCGTCGTTCCAATCGGAGATGAAGAAGTCGGACGGGTTCGTCGTGTCGTGGCCGCCGATCTTGAGCTTCGGGTGTCCGATGAACGCAACCTTGCCGTCCGCCGACCACCCGATCGCATTGCCGCCGGACTGGCCGGTCGTCCACAGCTCACCGTCGATCATCAGGGTGTGCTTCGGCTGCCCGCGGCTCGTGCCGAAGTCGCCGTTCACGCCGGCGATCGCTCCGGCGTTCGCCGACATCGTGCTCGTGAGTGCCCACATCGGATACTGCTGGGTCGCGGGCGCGATGTCGGGCACCGAGCTTCCGGGTGACAGCGTGAGGACCCGGATCTCCTGCGGGCCCTGCGTGTCCCGGATCGTCTTCAACTTCAGGCCGGTTCCGATCCCGAAGGTGTTGGTGGAACGACTCGCCAGCGCCGGGGTGACGGTGGCGACGAGCGCGAGGGCAGTTGCGATCGCAGCTCGATGGCTGCGTCGCAAAGCCTTTCGAGAACGCATGCGGGCTTCCCCTCCTGATACGCCGGATCGACTACAGATATCGCAGGGGGCCCAGGGTAGCGAACATGAACTAGTCCGTGAACCCCCATCTGTGGAGAACCTGCTTTCGGCCTAGAACCTCGGCGTTCGCAGGTCCGCAGGGTCGTGTCGGGCACACCGCCGGGGGTGCCCCGGGCGACACCCGGTATGTTGCTGCGTCGATGACGCTCCGCCGTTGCACCATCACCGTATCGCTCGCCGTTGCATCCGTTGTGTCCGCCGGACACGCGGCTGCGGCGGCGAAGCCTCGCTGGGCCGCGCACATCGACCGCATCGTCGCCGGGCATCCGATGTCCGTCGTCGTCGGGAACGGTGGGCGCGTCTGGTATCGGCACCGCGCGACGATCGCCCGGCCGCCCGCGTCCAACGAGAAGCTGCTGTTGTCGATGGCCCTGCTCGATCGGTTCGGCGCGACGCATACCTTCTCGGTCCGCGCACAGGCCGCCGGCGTCGACGCGGACGGCGCGATCGCCGGCGACCTCTACCTGCGCGGGGAGGGCGATCCCGAGGTCGCCGACGCGCGGTTGCACACGCTCGCGAAGCGGTTGTGGCAAGCCGGTGTTCGCTCGATCGGCGGTCACGTCGTCGGCGTGACGGGGCCGTTCCGACGCGACTGGTTCGCGCCCGGGTGGAAGAGCTATTTCCCCCGCGACTACGTGGCGCTCCCCACGGCCTTGACGTTCCGCGGGAACACGGCGAGCGGTCGGCACATCACGGACCCCGAGCGTCGCGCGGCCGCGTTCCTCACCCGGGCGCTCCGCGATCGCGGCATGACCGTCGGCTCGCGAGCAACGGCGGGCACCGGTGGCGCGGCACTCGACGTGATCGCATCGGCGTCATCGAAGCCGCTGCGAACCATCATGGTCCACATGGATCGTCGCTCGATCAACTTCTTCGC
>JBKPRM010000184.1:0-7210 GCA_046734555.1 Actinomycetota bacterium
CGTCTGGATCGTGCTGACGTCACCGGCCACGGTTCGGATGCTGGACGAACGCCTCGACGGTCCGCGAGACGTGCACGCGAAGGTCGCCTCGGTCGGTGAGGGGACCGCGGCCGCCTTCGAACGATGGGCTCGCAGGCCGGCTGATCTCGTTCCCCGATCGTTCACGGTGGAAGGGCTCGGCCGGTCGTTCCCCCGTGGCATCGGACGCGTGCTCTGCGCCCGGGCCGACATCGCGCCCGACGGCCTCGAGTACGCACTCGAACGGAAGGGCTGGTCGCCCACGCGCGTCGACGCCTACCGGACGGTGTTCCCGAAGACGCTTCCCGCGGAGGCGCGGCAGGCGCTCACGGGCGGCACCGTCGACGCGATCACGTTCACGAGTGCGTCAACCGTCCGCGGCTTCCTCGGTGCGCTCGACGACACAGGCCTCCGCGGCCGGCCCAAGGTGGTCTGCATCGGGCCCGTGACCGCGAAGGAAGCGCGGTCCCGCGGGCTGCACGTGCACGCGGTTGCCGACCCGCATACCACCGACGGTCTCGTCGCCGCGCTCGAACGCGCGCTGCGTCCGGCCTAGGATCGCGGCTCCGACCCGCCCGGCCCGGATGCCCCGACGCCCGCCTTTCGCGGTCGGCATGGTTCTATAGAGGTATGAGTTGGAACGCGAACGTGATCGATGAGTTCCGAAGCAACCACGGCAAGGTGGGGGGAAACTTCGAGGGCAGAGACCTGTTGCTGCTGCACTCGACCGGACGGAAGTCCGGCGCCGAGCGCATCAATCCCCTCGCGTACCTGCGCGACGGGGACCGGTACGCGATCTTCGCGACGATGGGCGGCGCCGACGAGCATCCGCAGTGGGTCCGCAACGTCGACGCCAACCCCGATGTCGAGATCGAGGTCGGCGACGAGCGGATGAAGGGGCGCGCCACCGTCCTGTGGGACGGGCCCGAGCGCGACCGGATCTACGCCGAGCAGGCGAAGCGCTGGTCGCAGTTCGGCGACTACGAGCGCAAGACCTCGCGGACGATCCCGGTCGTGGTGATCGAGCCGGTCGGCTGACCGGCTACGCTGTCCGCATGCCCTTCCCCCAGCAGCGCCCACGGAGGCTCCGGCGGACGCCCGCGCTCCGCGAGCTCGTGCGGGAGACGACGCTCGCGCCCGCCGACCTGATCGCGCCGCTGTTCGTGAAGGAGGGCATCGACGACGCCATCCCGATCGCCGCGATGCCCGGCCAGTCGCAGCACACCGTGGAGTCGTTGCGCAAGCTCGCCTCGGAGATCCGGGAACTCGGCGTCCTCGGCTTCATGCTCTTCGGCGTCCCCGCCGTGAAGGACGCGGAAGGATCCGAGGCGTGGAACCCGGAGGGGATCACGCAGCAGGCGATCCGGGCGCTCCGTGACGACTTCGGCGACGACGCGGTGATCGTGAGCGACCTGTGCCTGGACGAGTACACCGACCACGGCCATTGCGGGGTGTTGAACGAGCGCGGCGAGGTCGACAACGACGCGACGCTCGAGCGATACGGGCGTGTCGCGAAGGCGCAGGCCGAGGCCGGAGCACACCTCGTGGCGCCGAGCGGGATGATGGACGGCCAGGTCGGCGCGATCCGGGCGGCGCTCGACGAAGCGGGAGCGATCGACGTGGGGATCATGGCCTACGCCGCGAAGTTCGCGAGCGCGCTGTACGGCCCGTTCCGCGAAGCTGCCGAGGGCGCGCCGCGGTTCGGCGACCGGACCGGCTACCAGGAGGACCCCGCGAACGCCGACGAGGCACTCCGCGAGATCCGCGCCGATCTCGCCGAGGGCGCCGACATCGTGATGGTCAAGCCCGCGCTGCCGTACCTCGACGTCGTGCGTGAGGCGGCGTCGTTGCGCGCGGCGCCCGTCGCCGCCTACCACGTCAGCGGCGAGTACGCGATGGTGAAGGCGGCGACCGCGAACGGCTGGCTCGACGAGCGGCGCGTGGTGCTGGAGCTCCTGACCTCGATACGGCGCGCCGGCGCCGACATGGTGCTGACGTATCACGCGGCCGACGCCGCCGCGTGGTTGCGCGGCTAGTCCGCCGCCGTCGCGAACATCCCGAGCAGCTCGTACACGACGTTCGCGGCAGCGATCGACGTGATCTCGGCGTGGTCGTAGGCCGGCGCGACCTCGACGACGTCGGCCCCGACGAGCCGGAGACCGGCGATCGCCCGGAGCGTCGCGAGCAGCTCCCTGCTCGAGATCCCGCCGGCCTCGGGCGTCCCGGTGCCCGGCGCGTGGGCCGGATCCATCACGTCGACGTCGATCGAGACGTAGACCGGAACGTCGCCGACACGGGAACGCAGCTCGTCGGCGATCGAGGAGATCGATCGCTCGAGGTAGTCGAACGCACCGACGATCGTGAAACCGAACCCCGCGTCGTCGACGAGGTCCTGGTGCGAGAACAGCGGTCCCCGGATGCCAACGTGCGCGCAGCGGTCGGGAGCGAGGAGACCCTCCTCGTGGGCCCGTCGGAACGGCGTCCCGTGCGTGTACGCGGCCCCGAAGTACGTATCCCACGTGTCGAGGTGCGCATCGAAGTGGACCAGCGCGACCGGCCCGTGCCTCGCATGGATCGCTCGGAGCACCGGCAGCGCGACCGTGTGGTCGCCGCCGAGGACCACGAGCGATCCGGCGGCATCGAGCAGCGAACGCACCCCGGTCTCGATCTGCGCGATCGCCTCGGCGATGTCGAACGGTGTGCACGCGATGTCTCCCGCGTCGGCGACCTGCTGCGCGGCGAACGGCTGAACGTCGAGGCCGGGGTGGTAGCCGCGCATCAACCGCGACCCCGCTCGGATCGCGGCCGGGGCGAACCGGGCGCCCGGGCGGAACGTGGTGCCGCCGTCGAACGGGACGCCGACGATCGCGACGTCACAGCGTTCGACCTGATCGATCCGCGGAAGGCGCGCGTACGTCGCGGGCCCGGCGAAGCGCGGGACCTCGAGCGGGTCGACGGGCCCGAGCGGCCGGTCGCCGCCTCCCGTGTGCTGCATCAGCCTCCCCTCGCCGATTCCTCGCCGAGGCTATCGGGCGGATGGCTCTCGGGAGGATGGTGCACCCCGATCCGCCTGCGGAACAGTGCATACGCGACCGGGCCCGCCAGGATGGGCAACCAATAGGACACGAGGCGGTAGGCGAGGGTCGCGAGCGTTGCCTCGGCCGCCGGGACGCCGGCGAGCACCAGCGTCCCGGCGAGGCCCGCCTCGACGAACCCCAGGCCGCCGGGGGTGATCGGGATCGACCCGAGGACCACGGCCGTGACGTAGGCGAGGAGCACCAATGAAGCACGAGGGCGCGCGCCGGTCGCCACGAGCGCGGCGAGCAGCGCGAGATAGTCGAACAAGACGTTGCCCGCCGAGCGAAGGACCGCTTGGCCCCAGCGTGCGCCGAGCGTCGCCCGCACGGCGTCACGTTCGGCGGTCAGTCGCTCGGGGAGGCCGACGATCGGCGTGCGTCTGCGCAACAGCCCGTTGTGGATCCGCTGGATCGTCCGTGCCACCAGGTCGATCGGCCCGTCGAACAGGAGCAGCGCGGCGCCGCCCGCCACGAGCAGCACGAAGACCCCGACGCCGAGCCACGCCGCGCGCGCGAGACCCCGCGTCACCGCAACGCCACCCAAGATCGCGGGCACGGACAGGACCGGCAGGGCGAACAGCGTTGCGACGTTGATCAGCGACGCGGCGGCGGTGCCGGTGCCGACCCGCCCCCGCTCGATCCCGGCGTCGGCCAGCATCCCGAACTGGAAGGCTGCGCCGACGGGGCTCCCGCCCGGCACGATCTTGCTGATCGCGTTGCTCGTTACCTGCGCCGTCGCGACCGCGAAGTACTTGGTCGACCCCAGGCAGAGCGAGATCAGCAGCCAGATGCAGGCGAAGCTCGCGGCCTCGGCCGCGAGCATCACGAGGAACCACGCCGGGTTGACGTTGCGGAGCTCGTGGAACGAGGAGAACGTCACCACGAGGGAGGGCCAGACCACGTAGAGCCCGACGGCGGACAGGACGAGCGCCACGATCCGGCCGGGGGTGACGAGGGCTGGGCGCCCCCCGGCGGCGATCGAGGGAGGGCCTTGCTCGCTCGGTTCCCCTGTTTGCATGCCCGAAGCGTCCCGGCCGGATAGGACCGCGTCAACCGGGGTACGGTTCGGGCGGTGTCACGGCTCCCCCGGTCCCGCGTCGTCGCGCTAGCCTTGCTGGCGTCGGTCGTGTGTGCGCTGCCGGGAACCGCGCAGGCGAGCTACAGCGGGTCGCTGCGTCGATATCCCTATCTCACCGACCTCGTGAAGCGGACCGTCACGGTCAACTGGGCGACGACGACGGCGATCTCGACCGGGTCCGTCCGTTACGGCAAGGCGGGCGGCAGCTGCTCGACCCATCACGTCGGTGCGTCGCGCACGACGATCCAGGTCGGGTCCGCGACGGAGTACCAATGGCAGGCGAACCTGACGAAGCTCACGACCAACACCCGGTACTGCTACCGGGTCTACGGCGGGTCGACCGATCTGCTCGGCTCGGACCCGACGCCGTCGTTCCGCTCGCGCGTCCCCGCCAAGGCGAACGCCCCGTTCTCGTTCGCCGTGTTCGGTGACTGGGGCGAGACCGACGACGGCACGAACCCCGACCAGGCGCGCCTGATGCAGCGGATCGCCGACAGTCCGGCCCGGTTCGCGGTCACGGTCGGCGACACGGCCTACGAGGGCGGGTCGCAGACGAACTACGGCGACCTCGTCCAGACCGGCGACGACGTCAGCTCCATCTTCGGGCGGCCGTTCTGGACCGTCGCCGGCGCGCACATCCCGTTGTTCAACACCCAGGGGAACCACGGCATGAACTCGACCGGGCTCGTGAACTGGCCGCAGGACGTCGCCGTCTCGGCCTCGCACGGCCGCTACCGGATGGAGCAGTACTGCTGCCCGAACGGCAGCGATCCGGTCAGCTATCCGAGCGCGTGGTTCGCCTTCAACGCGGGCGCGGCGCGGTTCTACGTGCTCGAAGCCTCCTGGGGCAACAGCAACGTCGGACACGGCAGCCTCTACGAGAACGACTACGAAGCGCATTGGACGGCCACCCGGGACGAGTACCAGTGGCTCAAGAACGACCTGCAGGCGCACCCGCACAGGGTCTCGTTCGCGTTCTTCCACTTCCCGCTGTATTCGGACAACTCCTCGGAGACGTCGGATCCGTACCTGCACGGGAACGGTCACCTCGAGGATCTGCTCGGCGACCACGGGGTCGACATCGTGTTCAACGGGCACGCGCACATCTACCAACGCAATGCGCGGTCGGGCCCGGGCAGGCCCGTGAGCTACGTGACCGGTGGTGGGGGTGCGCACCTGGAGCCCGTCAGCAGCTGTGACCCGATCGATCGGTACGCGATCGGCTGGTCGTACTCGTCGAGCACGCACGGGAGTTCGTGCGGCTCGGCGCCGCGGCCGGGCTCGATCGACCGGCTGTTCCACTTCCTGTTGGTGACGGTCGACGGCACGAGGGTGACGGTTCGGCCGACGGACGAGCTCGGACGCACGTTCGACGTCCGGACCTACGACTTCTCCTCTGCGGGCTAGCATCCCGGCCGTGACCACGAACGAGGAGCTGTTCGACCGCGCCCGCTCGCGCATCCCCGGGGGGGTCGATTCGCCGGTGCGCGCGTTCGGGTCGGTCGGCGGCACCCCGTTGTTCGCCGCGCGAGGCGAGGGCGCGTGGATCGAGGACGAGACCGGCGCTCGGTACGTCGACCTGGTGCAGTCGTGGGGCGCGTTGCTGTTCGGGCACGCGCATCCCGCGATCGTCGAGGCGGCGGCAGCCGCGGCTTCGCGGGGCACGTCGTTCGGCATGCCGACGGTCGGCGAGGTGGAGCTCGCGGAGCGGATCGCCGATGCGGTCCCGAGCGTCGAGATGGTGCGGCTCGTCTCGTCGGGGACCGAGGCGGCGATGTCGGCGGTGCGGCTCGCGCGCGGCGCGACGGGACGCGACCTGCTGGTGAAGTTCGACGGGTGCTACCACGGGCACGCTGACGCCTTGCTCGCGAAGGGCGGCGGCAGCGGGCTCGCGACGCTCGGGCTGCCGGGCTCGCCCGGCGTGACCGACGGGTCGGCTCGCGACACGCTCACAGCGCCCTACAACGACCTCGCGGCGGTCACGACGCTGTTCCGGGAACGCGGCAACGACATCGCGGCCGTGATCGTCGAGCCGGTCGCCGCGAACATGGGGGTCGTGGCGCCGGCCGACGGGTTCCTGTCCGGTCTGCGCGAGCTCTGCACCGCGAACGGCGCGCTACTGATCTTCGACGAGGTGATCACCGGGTTCCGGATCGCGTACGCCGGCGCACAGTCGGTGTTCGGCGTGACGCCCGACCTGACGGTGCTCGGCAAGGTGATGGGCGGCGGGTTCCCGTGCGCGGCGTTCGGCGGGCGGCGGGACCTGATGGAGCAGCTCGCTCCGGTCGGGCCCGTCTATCAGGCGGGAACATTGAGCGGGAACCCGGTGGCGGTCGCGGCGGGGATCGCCGCGCTCGACCTGGCACGCACGACCGACCCGTACCCGGGACTGGAACGAGCGGCGACGACGTTGTGCGATGGCCTGACCGACGCGTTCGCGACGCGGGGGATCCCCGCGACGATCAACCGGAGTGGCTCGATGTTGAGCGTGTTCTTCACCGAGCATCCGGTGCGGAACTTCGACGAAGCGCGCGCGGCGGATCATCAGCGGTACGCGCGGCTGTTCCATCACCTGCTCGGCGAAGGCGTGGCGTTGCCGTCGTCTGGCTACGAGTTGTGGACGCTCGGCACCGCCCACGGCGGTGCCGAGCTGGACCACGTGGTGAGCGCCGTCTCGACGTTCACCGGACGATCCTGAGCCGGCGGCTACGCCGCCGGCTCAGGAAGCAGGACCTCTTCGTCGTCCTCCAGGTCGGGAACGAACTGGATCGTCTCGACCGGGCGTGACTCGACGGGTGGTGTCCAGTACGGGTCATCGTCGGTGATACCGAACAATTCCCACTGACGCATCGGCTTTTCCCCCCTCGGATCGCCAACGGTTCACCTGGGTTATCGGCATCCCGCTCGCCATTGCGGCATCGGTCGTTCGGTCCGTCATCGGTGACCGGATGGACGGGTAGGCTCGGGGCCCGATGGGTGACCCCACCACGACCGACCCCCTCGAGCGCTTCGAGGCGGCGGTCAGGGGGCGGGTGGG
>JBKPRM010000185.1:0-5176 GCA_046734555.1 Actinomycetota bacterium
ACGCTGCAGTCGGTGACATAGGGGAGGGACGTCGTTTGGCAGCGGATGACGCACAGCTGGTCATGGTTGTGCCGACCTACAACGAGATCGAGAACGTCCACACACTCGTCGACCGGATCGCACAGGTCCGCGACGAACTCGCTGTCGACGTTCTGTTCGTGGACGACGGCTCGCCGGACGGAACGGGCGCGCGCATCCACGAGTTGCGCACGTCGCGCACGTGGATCCACATCATCGAACGTGATGGTCGGATGGGGCTCGGCTCCGCCTATCGCGCGGGCTTCGCCTGGGCGATCGATCATGGTTATGACCGGATCGGCGAGATGGATGCCGATCTCAGTCACGACCCGTCGTACCTGCCGGCGCTCGATGCGGCGGCCCGCGGGGGCGCACAGCTCGCGCTCGGCTCGCGCTACGTCTCCGGCGGCGGCTCCGCCGGATGGCCGCTGCAGCGTCGGCTGTTGTCCCGTGGGGCCAACCTGTTCGCCCGTACGTTGCTTCGCCTCCGCACGCACGATGTGACCGGCGGGTTCCGCGTGTACGACCGTGATGCGATCGGACTCTTGCTCGCTCAGGGAACCGAATGCGACGGGTACGGGTTCCAGGTCGAGGGCGTTTGTGCGGTCACACGCGCGGGTATGCGCGTTGCCGAGGTGCCGATCATCTTCCGCGATCGAGCGTTCGGTCGCTCGAAGATGACGCGGGCGATCGTCTGGGAAGCCACGCGACGCTGCCTGTCCTTGGCGTTCGAACGCCCAAGCGTCCCCGCACCGGCCGTCGCCGCGTACTCGGAAGGAGCCCCCCATGGCCGCTAGCACGCAGACCGCGTTGCCCGGCGGCCGGGTCGGCAGGTTCCTCGGCTTCGCGCTCGTCGGCGCGTCGGGCCTCGTCGTCAACCAGGTCGCGCTCTGGGTGTTCACGGAAAAGCTCGGCGTGTACTACCTGCTGTCGGCGATCCTCGCGACGCAGATCTCGACCGTGTGGAACTTCGCGCTCGTGGAGCGGTGGGTCTTCGACGGGGGTACCGACGGGCGGCTTCGCCGGTTCGGCCTGTTCTGGGTCATGAACAACTCCTGGCTGCTGCTGCGCACGCCGCTGCTGTGGATCCTGACGAGCGGTGCGCACGTGAACTACCTCTGGTCCAACGCGCTGGTCCTCGGCGCGATGACGCTCGTGCGGTTCGGGATCGCCGACCGCGTGATCTGGGCAGACCGCGACGCCGACGGCATCACGGTCCCCGGGTCGTGGTCCTACGACATCCACGGGCTGGTCGGGATCGTTAGCGAGACGCCGCTGCCCGAGCTCGCCCGATTCCAGGTGCCGCTGCTGCTGGACGAGCCCGACATCGAGCTGACGGTCAGCAACAAGGGGTTCGGGGGCCTGCGCACCCACGTGCACGTGACCGAAGAGGATGGAACCGTCACCTACGTCGAACATCTGGGTCGATTCGGCTTCGCCGCGAAGATCGACGTCGACACGCTCGCGCACATCCAGGTCTCGAAGCTGCTGAAGCGTTCGCCACACGTCGCCTACACGAACGTCGTGGAGCCGGTCGTGCGCTGGATGCTCGTGCGCAAGGGCTACATCCTCGCCCACGCCGCCTGCCTGCAGATCGACGGCCACGGCGTGTTGATCACCGCGCGGACCGACACCGGCAAGACGACGACCTGCCTGAAGTCGATCAAGGAGCAGGGCTCCGGATTCGTGTCCGACGACATGGTGATCATCGACCCGTCCGGTCGCGCGATGAGCTACCCGAAGCCGCTCACGATCTCGTCGCACACGCTGAACGCGGTGAAGGGCGCGCCGATGCCGCTCGGCACGCGTGCATGGCTGCAGATCCAGGGGCGGATCCACTCGCGGTTCGGTCGCTCGGTCGGCATGGCGATCGGCAACATCAACCTGCCGATCGCGACCATGAGCGCGATCGTGCAGATCGTGATCCCGCCGCCGAAGTTCCACGTCGACCGCCTGATCCCGGGTGCCGAGATGGTCCCTGCGCTCGAGCTCGATCGGCTCGTGGTGATCGAGCGCGGCGACGCGCTGATGCGCGAGCTCGATCACGTCTCCGCGTTCGAAACCCTCTCGGACAACACGGAGGATGCGTACGGGTTCCCGCCGTACCCACGGATCCAGGAATCGTTGATCAATGGGTGGCTCGAGCAGGAGCAGGCGATCCGCCGGCAGGTCGTGAACGGCTTGCAGGCGGTCTTGCTGCGCACCCCCGACCGCGCGTGGTTCGAGCTCCTCCCGCAGCTCGCCGCGGGTACCCCCGTCGGTCCGGGCACCGTCGTCCGACTCGACGACGGGGGCGATGTGGTGCTGGATCTCACGAACGTGTCCGTCGGGGACCTCGAGGAGGGGGATGTGGTGTCGATGGAGTCCATGGACGGCGACTCGATCGCATCGCGCTTCGCGAAGCTCTCCCCCGATGAGGCCGAGGAAGTCGAGCGTGCGCTTTCCGGCGCGCTGGCGCTGCTGCAGAAGGTGTCCGACATCCTCGAGAGCCAAAGCGATCGAGAGGCGGTGTCGGGGCTGGTCGCAAGCGTGCGGTCGCTACGTGACGCGAGGGCCTCCCAGGGCAAGGGCTGACACGTGGTCGGCGGCTCCATCGACGGGGCGGGTCGATGATCGGTGCCCGCACACGCACCGAGGACGCGTCGGCCGGCGAGGTCGTGCGCGTTCCTGACGCGGAACAACCGTGGTGGCGGCGCTGGGCGATCCCCGCGGCGCTGATCGCGATCGTCATCGTCGCGCTGTTCGTGCGCGTGATCCATCTCACGGCGCTCGGGTTCAACAGCGACGAGGCGGTCTACACGGGCCAGGCAGGCGCGCTCGCCGGCGTCGGGGACTACGCCCGCAACTTCTCTCCGTTCCGCGCGCACCCGCTCCTGCTGCAGACGATCCTTGCGATGGAGATCGTGCTGCTCAACCGCGCGAGCGAGTTCGTCTCGCGCCTGACGGTCGTGCTCGCCGGTCTCGGCGCCGTGGAGATGACCTAACGTCTAGGTCGCAAGCTGTACGGGCCGATCGTCGGGTTGATCGCGGCGTTCGCGGTGGCGATCGTGCCCTACCACGTGTTCATCAGCCGGCAGGTGTTGCTCGACGTCCCGGCCGGTCTCGCGGTCCTGCTCGCGTTCGCGGCTCTCTATCGATACGAGGGCTACGAGACAAGGCGTCTGCTGTATCTCGCAGGGGCACTCGCCGGCATCGCCTGCGTGACGAAGGAGACGATGATCATCTTCGGACCCGCCGCGCTGCTGTACCTCGCGTGGGCCGGTCTGCTGAAGAAGACGAGGTTCCGCGACGGCGTGATCGCGCTCGTGCTGATGCTCGTGCCGTTGCTGCCGTTCATCTCCACGCGGTTCTTCTTCTCGGGCTCGAGCTCGAGCGGCTACATCGTCTATCAGCTGTTCCGTGAGCCGAACCACCCGTTCTGGTACTTCCCGGTCGTCTTCTGGATCTTCATCACGCCGGTCGCGACGCTCGCGATCGCCTACGGCGTCTTCATCGCTGCGGCGCGGCGCACGCGCGGTGACAAGCTGCTGTTGTCCTGGCTGATCGTGTTCGGGGCATTCTTCCAGTTCTGGCCGACGAAGCTGCTGCCGTACGCGATCATCCTGGTGCCGGCGATGGCGCTGCTGGGCTCGCGCGGCGTGGTCGACGCGGTGCGCCGCATCCGCGCGCGGTGGTCCGTCGGACTGACGACGGCGGTGGCGGCTGTGGTCGCCCTGGCGGTGTTCGTGCCGATGCTCGGGCCGACGTGGCGTGCCGGTGACGTGATCCGCGACAGCAGTTTCTCCGGGCCGCTCACGACCGACGTCGAGGTGCAGGACTTCGCCGGCGGGCGAGAGGTCGGGACGTGGTTCGCCAAGCACACCCCGACCAACGCCACGGTACTGACGATGGGCCCGTCGCTCGGGAACCTCGTGAGCTTCTACGGAGACCGCGACTTCTACGCGCTGTCGGTCAGCCGCGACGAGAAGCTCCGTAACCCGGCGTACCGGCCGATCCTCAACCCGGACAGCGAGATCCGTCAGATGCACGTCCAGTACGCGGTCTGGGACGCCTACACGGCGGACCGCTCGCCGTTCTACAGCCAGCAGCTGATGGCCTACCAGGAGAAGTACTCAGGCACGCCGGTGTTCTCGGTGTGGGTCGACGGCAACGACGTCTCGACCACGCCGGGCGCCGCACCGCCGGGCGCCGAGTTGCGGATCGTGGTGTACGCGCTCGTCGGTGGCGACCCGCTGCGCGATCTCACGACGAGCCTGTCGAGATCCTCGATCACAGCCGGCGAGGAGGTCCATGACTCGGCGACCCTTTCGGGTGCGACGAGCGACGCCCGCGGCACCGTCGACTACTCGGTCTACACCGACACCGCGTGCACGATCCTCGCCGACGTCGGCCTGGGCGCGCAGGTGGGCAACGCCGGAACGAAGACCGTGACGAACGGGACGATCCCGGACTCGAACGATGTGACGTTCTCCCAGGCGGGCACCTATTACTTCCAGGCCGTTTACTCGGGTGACTCCAAGAACGGACCCGCCCAGAGCACCTGCGCCAGCGACACGCTCAGGGTCGCACCCGCGACGACGACCTCCTCCATCCCGACGGGGACCGTGCCATGAGGCGTGCGATCGCGATCCTCGTGGCGGCGATCGCCGGTGTCGTGCTGCTGCCGGGAGCGCCCGCCGGCGCCGTGGACCCGAGCAGCCGCATCCAGCACCTCGTCGTGATCGTCGAGGAGAACTCGACGTACGACCACACCTTCGGCACGATCCCGCTCACCGATGGCATCACGGGTGGCCGACCCTCGGAGACGCAACTGGGAGATCAACGTCAACGGCTCGAGCCGTTCACGAGGTTGCCCATCCCTTCCTTCGACGTTCCGCCGGGTGAGGAGATCTTGAGCAACGGGGTCACGGCCGCGGCAGAGGCATTCAACGGCGGCGCGATGAACGGGTTCTACCGGGCGCAAGAGAACGCCGGGAAGAACCCGTCGGTGGCGTTCTCCTACCTCGACCGTGGAACCCCATCACCGTGGCGCCGTCTCGCGCGGCAGGGGGTCGTCTTCGACAACTATTTCTCGTCAGCGCTCGGTGGGTCCCTGCCGAATACGCTGAACATGGTCGCCGGCACCGCCGACGGGCTGACCGACAGCTCCGCTCACTCG
>JBKPRM010000186.1:0-5153 GCA_046734555.1 Actinomycetota bacterium
CGCCGGCCAGGCGACGTCGGTCCCCGTCTACTTCTATCTGTTCGATCTGGTCTGGTTCGATGGCTACGACCTCTCGGCGTTGCCGCTCACCGCCCGCAAAGCGATCCTGCGCGAGTCGCTCGCGTTCGACGACCCGATCCGCTTCTCGGAGCATCTGGACGAGGAGGGCGAGACGGCGTTCGAAGCCGCGTGCGAGAAGGGATGGGAGGGGCTCGTCGCGAAGCGGGCCGCGTCGCCGTACACGCACGCGAGGTCGCGCGACTGGCTCAAGTTCAAGTGCAGTAACGAGCAGGAGTTCGTCGTGATCGGGTGGACCGACCCGCGCGGCGCGCGATCGGGATTGGGAGCGCTGCTCGTTGGTTACCACGAAAGCGGCGAGCTGCGCTTCGGCGGCAAGGTCGGCACCGGCTTCAACCAACAGGAGCTCGCGCGGCTCAGCGCGAAGCTCGCGCCGCTCGAACGATCGACGTCGCCGCTGCGCGACGCGAAGGGGATCCAGGTGAAGGGCACGCACTGGGCGGAACCCGAGCTCGTCGCGCAGGTCGGGTTCGCCGAATGGACGCCAGACGGCAAGTTGCGACACCCTCGCTACCTCGGGCTGCGCGACGACAAGTCGCCCGACGAGATCGTTCGGGAGCGACCGTGACGCCGCGAACGGTCGAGGTGACGAACCCTGACAAAGAGCTATGGCCCGCGCTCGTGATCACGAAACGTCAGTACGTGGCGTACCTCGAGGTGGTGAGCGAGCGGATGATCCCATGGCTCCGCGACCGGCCCTTGTCGCTCGTGCGCGCGCCCGACGGGGTCGGGGGCGAGCGCTACTTCCAGAAGAACACGCCGAAGTACGCGCCGGAGTGGATCAAGACCGTGACGATCCCTGCTCCGAGCGCCAAGCGCGAGGTCGCGTACACGGTCTGCAACGACGTCGAGACGCTGCGGTGGCTCGGGAATCAGGCCGCGCTCGAGTTCCACCCGGCACCGGTGCGGCGCGACAGGCTCGAGCGGCCGGATCAGCTGGTGGTCGACATCGATCCGCCCGACGGCGCGTTCGACGCGGCGGTCGAGGTCGCGCTGTTGGTGCTCGAGGTGCTGGACGACCTCGGTCTGACGACGTTGCTCAAGACCACCGGGGGCAAGGGCCTGCACGTCCTCGTCCCGATCCAACGGCACGTGTCGGGGGAGCAGTTGCGGCGCGCCGCGAACCGGTTGACCGAGATCGTCGCCGAGCGGCGTCCCGATCTGGTGACCGCCGAGTTCCGCAAAGCGGATCGGGCCGGCAAGGTCATGCTCGATCCGTCGCGCAACTCCTCGGGAGCGACGATGGTGGCGCCGTACTCCCCGCGCGTTCGCGACGACGCGACGGTGTCGTTCCCCGTGGTGGCCGAAGAGCTCCGGAGCGTGACACCGGCCGACTTCACCGTGACGACGGTGCCGGGTCTCCTGGATCGTCGTGGCCCCGATCGGTGGGGCCGGGCCGCGGGCGAGCCGGGCCAACGCATCCCGCGCGCGTTGCTCACGCCGTGAGGTAGCGTCCGCGACGTGGCGCGCGTCGAGGTCGAGACGGATGGACGGGTGCTCGATGCGATCGTGTCCGGTCCCGACGCCGGGCTTCCGCTCGTCTTCCATCACGGCACGCCGATGTCGAACGTGCAGTTCCAGCCTTTCGTCGATGCGGCCACCGAGCGTGGGCTGCAGACGATCACGTACTCGCGGCCGGGCTATGGCGGCTCGACACGACACGAGGGCCGAAACATCGCGGACGCCGCATGGGATACGAGGGCGATCCTCGATGCCGTCGGCGGGCAGCGGTGCGTCACGCTCGGCTGGTCGGGAGGTGGTCCGCACGCGCTCGCGTGCTCGGCGCTGCTGCCCGATCGCGTCGCCGCGTGCGCGACCCTCGCCGGGGTCGGCCCGTTCGACGTCGAAGATCTGGACTTCCTCGCCGGCATGGGCGACGCGAACGTCGAGGAGTTCGGCTACGTCCGCGACGGCGACGACGAGGCCATGATCCGCTTCATGCAGACGTACGAGGAAGAGACGCACGACTCGACCCCCGAAGGCGTGATCGGATCGTTGCGCTCCCTCCTGCCGCCCGTCGACATGGATGCGCTCCGCGATGAGCTCGGATGGTTCTTCGTGGAGAACGACCGGGAAGCCTTCCGCGAGGGCATCTGGGGATGGTTCGACGATGACGTCGCGTTCGTGCGCCCATGGGGCTTCGACCTGTCGTCGATCGAGGTCCCGGTGACCGTCTGGCAGGGGCGACAGGATCTGATGGTGCCGATCGCGCACGGCCTGTGGCTGACCTCACACATCCCGACCGCGCACGCGGAGCTGAGCGACGCCGACGGTCATATCTCGCTCGCGGTGGGCCGCTTCGGCGAGATCCTCGACGGGTTGATCGCGCGAGCGGCTTCCTGACGGATCGGCTCGCCGATCAGCGAGGGAGTTCACGCGGAACGATGAACCGAACGAGTTCGCCCGCACGGTCCGCCAGCGTGTCCCACGAGCCTCGATCGAACGTGATCTCGGCGAGGCCGGCGGTCGGATACTTCTTCGTGAGGTCGGGGAGCCGCTCGCCTCGGCTCGCGATCCGCATCGCCAGATCCTGTATCGCCGGGTTGTGCCCGACGAGCAGCACCGAGGGCACGTCGGCGCGGACCTGGCGGAGCCGGGCGGCCAGCACATCGGCATCGAACGTGTACAGGCCGGGCTCGATGCGCACCTCGAGGTCGGTCCCCAGCGCCGGCAGGATCCTCGCGAGCGTCTGGCGCGCCCGGAGGGCGGACGAGCAGAGGACGAGCGCCGGCGCGATGCCCTCCGCGGCGATGTGGTTCCGCATCCGCTGCGCCGCGTGCTCACCCCGCGACGCGAGCGGGCGATCCTCATCGGGCAGACCCGCGTCGCTCCAGCTCGATTTCGCGTGACGCAGCAGCCACAGTCGCATCGCTCGAGTCTCCCGCGCACCGACCCTCACGTCACCATCCGGGCGATGTGGTGAGATGCCGGTATGGCGGGGCGGGAACGCCGGACCACACGCTGGCTGGTGGACGGCATGAACGTGATCGGTTCCCGTCCGGACCGTTGGTGGAACGATCCGGATCGTGCCGTCCGGCGGTTCATCGAGGAGCTCGTCGGCTTCGCGGAGGCGACGGGTGCGGACGTGGTCGTCGTGTTCGACCGTCGCCCACCGGATCTGACCGCCGGCGCTCGCGGACCCATCGAGGTCCTCTTCGCATCACGGACCGGACGCAACGCGGCCGATCATGACATCGTCGAGCTGGTCGAGCACGACGACGAGCCCGGGACCATCACCGTCGTGACCTCGGATCGCGCCCTCGCCGACCGAGTCAAGCGGGCAGGAGCCGGCGTTGCGTCCGCCGGCTCCTTCCGTCGCCGCCTCGACCGCGTCGATCGGGACGAGGTTTCCTGAACGACAGGCAGTCGATCGCTACCTGTTCGCCTGTAGCACGTACTCCCGCGAGAGCTCGTCCCACAGTCGGATCGACTCGTCGGTGAGTCGCCAGTCCGTCTGACCTTCGTCCGTGTACATCTTGGTCACGTCGTCCGGATGGGTCTGCGACACCCACCGGGCGAACGGCTCCCAGACCTCGCCGGAGAATCTCGAGGTCTCCCAGTACAACGAGGCATCGACGATCCGTCCGTCGAGCACCTTGATGTCCCACGAGCTTCCTCGATACGGGCCGAGGCCCAGCTCATCTGACCTGATGGCGTCGAACGCGAAGGGGCAGTGCACGACGGTGCCCGATGCGAGCATCTCCGTGATCTCGCAGGGGCTGGGGACCTGCCGGTAGCCCTGCGCCCGCAACAACCGGATGAACGAAGGCAGCTGTTGGGGGGTGATCCCCGAGACGTGTGACAGGTCCGCGTCGTCGGCCAGGAACGAGCTCGCGCGGTCCGGCTGGAACGTCTCGACCGCTCTGATGAACCCCGTCGCCGCTTCCATCGCCGAGGGGTCCGTGGCGACGGTCCGCGACGGACCGCTGACCGGCGGCGCCTGCGTCGATCCCGGACCGATCACCCGGATCACGGCGACCGCGACCACGCCGATGACGGCTGCCACGGTGAACGCGCCGTACCGCCTGTTCCGTGCCGCGCGGACCTGTCGGTTCTGCTGACGCTCGAGGGCGCCAGGCTCGGGTGGTTTCTGCTTCGTGACCATCTCGTAGACCTCCCTCACGTCCGGCATCGCGGCCCTCATCCCTCCCGCAACGCGGCTCGCCCTTGCGACGCGAGCACGCGGACGGTGGTCGACTTGATGCCCATGATCCGAGCGGCCTGTTCCGAGCTGTATCCGAAGATCTCCGTGAGCACGATGGCCGTCCGCTGGCGAGGAGTGATCCCGCGGAGCATCCGGCGAACGTCCTCCTGCAGGTTCACGTCGTCGAACGGGTCTCGGGCGCCGGTTGCCGGAACGATCTTCCGCGCGGCCATCCGCGCACGGCGGACGCGCATCCGCACCCCGTTCAGCGCGACGCGGAACAGGTACCCGACGGGGTCGTCGATCGTGTCCCGCCGGTCCCATCGCTCCCAGAGCTTCAGGAACGCGTCCTGCATGAGTTCCTCCGCATCGGCTGAGCTCCCGGTGATGAAGTACAGCGCTCGGTACAGGCGATCGTGCTCGTCGAGGAAGAGCTCTTCGAAGGTCGGCGGGCCCGCGGGCGCCTCCCGTTCCCGACCGAACCCGACCACGTTGTCCTCGATCTGCACGCGGCCATGGATGCGTGTCGTGTCCGGTTCGTTTAGGCGGTCGGGCACGGCGCCCTGCCTCCTAGGCGTTCGCGACGTGGAACGACAGCCGCCAGAGCCCGTCCTCCGCCTGCTGCGGTTGGTCCGGGAGCGGCTCGATGTCGGTGTATCCCTGGTTCTGCAGCCGAACGGTTGCGATTTTGATCGCGTCATCGAGCGTGAATCCCGGGAAGTGCTTCACGTCGACACGCTGGGCCGGCATCGGTCGAGCGTAATGCGCACGCCTGATCCGCGCCGACGCGACGTTATCGAGCGCGAGAGGTGGGTAAAGCGGACATCGAGCGATGGGAAAGGAGGACCCCATGCTGAACCAGACCGACATGTGGACCTACCGCTCGAACCTGTCCACCACACAAGATCTCGAGGGTTTCGACGTCGAGGCC
>JBKPRM010000187.1:0-6398 GCA_046734555.1 Actinomycetota bacterium
GATCAGGTCCACGGCGCGGCGCATCTTGCGGCCGGACGTGCGGTTGTACTTCGTCGTCGCGCGAGCCTCGGGCATGCCTACCTCGCCCTCCGTTCGTCGCGCGCGTGCGACCGGAACGTGCGCGTCGGCGCGAACTCGCCGAGCTTGTGCCCGACCATCGCCTCCGAGACGAACACCGGCACGTGCTTGCGCCCGTCGTGCACGGCGATCGTGTGCCCGATCATGTCGGGCACGATCGTCGATCGCCGCGACCACGTGCGCACGACCTTCTTCTCGTTGCGTTTGTTCATGTCTTCGACCTTCTTCATCAGATGGCCGTCCACGAACGGACCCTTCTTCAACGACCGCGGCATCAGCCACGTCCCTTCCCGCGGCGACGCACCACGTACTTGTTCGAGGCCTTGTTCTTCTTGCGCGTCCGGCCTTCCGCCTTGCCCCAGGGAGAGCTCGGGTGCCGCCCCCCCGAGGACTTGCCCTCACCGCCGCCGAGCGGGTGGTCCACCGGGTTCATCGCGACGCCGCGGACCGAGGGCCGCTTGCGTTGCCAGCGCGCGCGCCCCGCCTTGCCGAGCTGGACCAGTTCGTGCTCGGCGTTGCCGACCGCACCGACCGTTGCCTTGCACGCCGCGGGCACCAGCCGGGTCTCGCCGGAGGGGAGCCGAAGCGTCGCCATCGAGCCTTCCTTGGCCATCAGCTGGACGCTCGCACCCGCCGACCGCGCCATCTTCGCGCCGGCGCCCGGCTTCAGCTCGATCGCGTGGACGACGGTACCTACCGGGATGTTGCGAAGCGGCAGCGCATTGCCGGGGCGGATCTCTGCCTCCGGGCCGGACAGGATCCGGTCGCCCTGCCGGATCCCGTCGGGCGCGATGATGTAGCGCTTCTCTCCGTCGATGTAGTGCAGCAACGCGATCCGCGCAGAGCGGTTCGGGTCGTACTCGATCTGCGCGACCTTGGCGGGCACGCCGTCTTTGTTGCGGCGGAAATCGATCACGCGGTAACGGCGCTTGTTCCCGCCTCCCTGGTGCCGAGCGGTGATCCGGCCGTGGACGTTGCGACCCGCCTTGTTCCGACCCTTCGCCACCAGGGCTTTCTCGGGCCGGGTGCGCGTGATCTCCTCGAACGAGGAAACGCTCGCGCCGCGGCGTCCGGGGGTCGTCGGCTTGTATTTGCGTACCGGCATGTCAGGCCCCCGTCTGGAAGATCTCGATCGAATCGCCGGCGGCGAGCGTCACGATCGCTCGCTTCTGGTCGGCGCGCTTGCCTTTGGTCCACCCGCGTCGCTTGACCTTGCCGACGCGGTTCAGCGTGTTCACCGAGATCACGCGCACGCTCCAGATCGCCTGGACGGCCTCCTTAATCTCGGTCTTGTTCGCACGGGGATCGACGAGGAACGTGTAGGTGTTCAGCTCGAGTCCCGCGTAGGACTTCTCGGAGACGACCGGCCGGATGATGACGTCACGTGGCGACTTCACGCCGTCTCACCTCCCGAGAGGACGTCGAGCGCCTCGGTGGTGAGGACCACGTGGTCGGCGAGCAACACGTCGTAGGTGCCGATGCCGCGCCCGTAGGCGATACGCACCATCGGGAGGTTGCGGAAGGACTTCTCGACGGCGCCGTCGTCGGTCGGCTTGGCCAGGACGAGCAGCACACGGCCCTCGCACCCGAGCGCACCGATCGTCTCGGCGGCTCGCTTGGTCTTCGGCTCCTCGAACGAGATCTCGTCGACGACGAGGAGCTTCCCGCTCGCGAGCGCATCGGACAGGGCGGCGCGAAGCGCCCCGCGCACCATCTTCTTGTTGATCCGCTGCGCGTGGTCGCGCACGACCGGACCGTGCACGACACCGCCGCCGGTCCATTGGGGTGCCCGGATCGAGCCCTGCCGGGCGCGACCCGTCCCCTTCTGGCGCCATGGCTTCTTTCCCCCGCCGCGCACCTCGCCACGGGTCTTCGCCTTGTGGGTGCCCGCTCGCTGTCCGGCCATCGCGGCCATGACGACCTGGTGCATGAGCGGGACGTTGACGGGAGCCTCGAAGATCGCGGCGGGGAGGTCGCGTGAGCCGGACTTCTTGCCGGCGGCGTCCACGATGTCGATCGTCGCCATGCTCACGCCCCTTCCTGCATCCCGGCCTTGAGCGGCGTCTTCGTCGCCGAGCGGACCATCACGAGCCCACCGTTGGGCCCCGGGACGGCGCCCTTCACGAGCAGGAGGTTCCGCTCCGGATCGGCCTGCACGACCTCGAGGTTCAAGACGGTGACCCGCTGGTTGCCGGCCTGGCCGGCCATCCGCATGCCTTTGAACACCCGGCTTGGCGTTGCACAGGCGCCGATCGCCCCGGGCGAGCGGTGCTTCTTGTGGACGCCGTGGCTGCCGCGGAGACCCGCGAACCCGTGTCGCTTCATCACCCCGGAGAAGCCCTTTCCCTTGGAAACGCCGACCACGTCGACCTTCTCGCCGGCCTCGAAGACGTCCGCCGTCACCTGCTGACCGAGCTCATACGTCCCGTCGCCCCCCGTGCGCAGCTCCACCACGTGGCGGGACGGCTCGACGCCGGCCTTGTCGAAGTGACCTTGTTGCGGCTTGGTGACGTCGCGTGGCCTCGTGGTGCCGAAGGCGAGCTGCACGGCGTCGTAGCCGTCGGTCTCCTGCGTGCGAACCTGCGTCACGACGCAGGGCCCGGCTTTGATCACCGTGACCGGCACCGCGCGGGTCTCGACGAAGATCTGGGTCATCCCCAGCTTCTCCCCCACGATCCCCTTGATGTCGGCCATCCGTCCGTTGTCCCCGTTAGAGCTTGATCTGGTTGTCGACGCCCGCGGACAGGTTCAGTCGCTGGAGCTCCTGGACCGTCTTGGACGTCGCGTCGACGATGTCGATCAATCGCTTGTGCGTGAGCATCTGGAAGTGCTCACGCGAATCCTTGTACTTGTGCGGCGAGCGGATCACCGTGTAGATGTTGCGCTCGGTCGGCAGCGGCACCGGCCCGACCACCTTGGCGCCCGTGCGCTGGACGTGCTCGACGATGTCGCGCGCAGCGACGTCGAGCATCCGGTGGTCGTAGGCCCGGAGCTTGATACGGATCTTCGTTCCCGGCATCTTCCGTGCGCCCGTCGCTTCGCGACGTGCGGCGCATCCCCTTCCTATTTGATGATCTTCGTGACCCGCCCGGCGCCGACGGTCCGGCCGCCCTCGCGGATCGCGAACCGCAGGCCGTCCTCCATCGCGATCGGTGCGATCAGCTCGACGGTCATCTGCACGTTGTCCCCTGGCATCACCATCTCGACGCCGTTCGGCAGGTTTGCCGTTCCCGTGACGTCGGTGGTGCGGAAGTAGAACTGCGGCCGGTAGCCGTTGAAGAACGGCGTATGGCGGCCACCCTCCTCCTTCGACAGCACGTAGACCTGTGCCTCGAAGTTGGTGTGCGGCGTGACCGAACCCGGCTTGGCGAGCACCTGACCGCGTTCCACCTCGTCCTTGTCGATCCCGCGGAGCAAGATCCCGACGTTGTCGCCGGCCTGGACCTCATCGAGGAGCTTGCGGAACATCTCGAGGTCGGTCGCCGTCGTCTTCCGCGTGTCGTGGATGCCGACGATCTCGACCTCCTCCATCTTCTTCAGGACCCCTTGCTCCACGCGGCCGGTCACCACCGTCCCGCGGCCGGTGATCGAGAAGACGTCCTCGATCGCCATCAGGAACGGCTTCTCGGTGTCGCGGGTCGGCTCGGGGATGTAGGTGTCACAGGCCTCCATGAGCTCATCGATCTTCGCGATCCACGCCTCATCGCCCTCGAGCGCCTTCAGCGCGGAGACCTGGATCACGGGGACGTCGTCGCCGGGGAACTCGTAGGAGCTCAGCAGCTCGCGGACCTCAAGCTCCACCAGGTCGAGGAGCTCCGCGTCGTCGACCATGTCGCACTTGTTGAGCGCGACGACGATGTAGGGGACGCCGACCTGGCGCGCGAGCAGCACGTGCTCCCGCGTCTGCGGCATGGGACCGTCGGCGGCCGACACCACGAGGATGGCGCCGTCGATCTGGGCCGCGCCGGTGATCATGTTCTTCACGTAGTCGGCGTGGCCGGGCATGTCGACGTGGGCGTAGTGGCGGTTGTCGGTCTCGTACTCGACGTGGGCGATCGCGATCGTGATCCCGCGCTCCCGCTCCTCCGGCGCCTTGTCGATCTCGTCGAAGGGCGTGAACTGCGCGAGGCCCTTGTCCGCCTGGCGCTTGGTGATGGCCGCGGTGAGCGTCGTCTTGCCGTGGTCGATGTGGCCCATCGTGCCGATGTTCACGTGCGGCTTCGTGCGCTCGAACTTCTGCTTGGACATGTGCTCCCCCTCGTTACTCGCCCGTCACCCGGGCGACGATCTCCTGCGCGATGTTGGTCGGCACCTCGTTGTATGCGTGCAGCTGCATCGGGCTGCTGGCGGCGCGCCCTTGCGTCTTGGACCGCAAGTCGGTGACGTAGCCGAACAGCTCGGCCAGCGGGACGATCACGCGGACGACCTTCTGGCCGGTGCGCTCGTCGATGTTCTCGATGCGGCCGCGACGAGCGGTCACGTCACCCATCACCTCGCCGAGGAACTCCTCGGGCGTCGTGACCTCGAACTCCATCACGGGCTCCAGCAGCACCGGCCCGGCCTTGCGGGCGCCGTCCTTCAACGCCATCGAGCCGGCGATCTTGAACGCCATCTCCGACGAATCGACCTCATGGAACGAGCCGTCGATCAACGACGCGCGAAGGTCGACGAGCGGGTAGCCGGCGAGCACACCGTTGTCCATGGCCTCCTGGATGCCCTGATCCACCGCGGGGATGTATTCGCGCGGGATCGCTCCGCCGGAGATCTTGTTGATGAACTCGTAGCCGCCCCCGGGGCCCGTCGGCTCGAGGTCGAGCACGACGTGACCGTACTGACCGCGGCCGCCGGTCTGGCGCGCGAACTTCAGGTCGACCTTGTGGACGAGCTTCGTGATCGTCTCGCGGTAGGCGACCTGCGGCTTGCCGACGTTCGCGTCGACGTTGAACTCGCGGCGCAGGCGATCGACGATGATGTCGAGATGCAGCTCACCCATACCTGAGATGACCGTCTGCCCGGTCTCGTCGTCGTAGCGAACGACGAACGTCGGATCCTCGTCGGCGAGCTTCGCGAGGCCGGTCCCGAGCTTGTCCTGATCGGCCTTCGTCTTCGGCTCGACGGCGACCGCGATGACCGGCGTGGGGAAGCTGATCTGCTCGAGCACCACCGGCGCGTCGGGGTCGGCGATCGTGTCACCCGTCGTGGAGTGCTTCAGCCCGACGACCGCCACGATGTCACCGGTGTACGCGGCGTCCTTGTCCTCCCGGTGATTCGCGTGCATCTGCAGGATCCGCCCGATGCGCTCCTTGCGGTCCTTCGTCGAGTTGAGCACGTGCGAACCGCTCTTCAGCACGCCGGAATACAGGCGCAGGTACGTGAGCCGACCGACGTAGGGGTCGGACATGATCTTGAAGGCGAGCGCGGAGAACGGCTCGTCGTCGCTCGGCTCGCGCTCGATCTGCTCGTCCTCGTGCAACGGCTTGTGGCCCACGACCGCGGGCACGTCTTGCGGCGAGGGCAAGTAGTCGACGATCGCGTCGAGCACCAGCTGGACGCCCTTGTTCTTGAACGCCGAGCCGCACAGCACGGGAACCCCCGAGCCGTCGAGCGTGGCAGCGCGGATCGCGCGCTTCAGCTCGTCGACGGTCGGCTCGTCCTCGCCGACGAACTTCTCCATCAAGGCCTCGTCATGGTCGGCGAGTTTCTCGAAGAGCTCGTGATGGGCCGCCTCAGCAGCGGCGCGGTACTCCTCGGGGATCTCGGTGTCCTTCCACTCCTCGCCCATGTCGCCCTCCCAGTAGTGGGCGTTCATGTGGACGAGATCGATCACACCGTGCAGGCTCGACTCGGTGCCCCACGGCAGTTGCAGGACGAGCGGGTTGGCGTTCAGACGATCGACCATCATCTCGACGGTCCGCTCGAAGTTCGCGCCGGTGCGGTCCATCTTGTTGACGAACGCGATCCGCGGCACGTGGTATCGGTCAGCCTGACGCCAAACGGTCTCGGACTGGGGCTCGACGCCGGCGACGGAGTCGAACACCGCGACCGCGCCATCGAGCACGCGCAAGGATCGCTCGACCTCGACGGTGAAGTCGACGTGGCCCGGCGTGTCGATGATGTTGATCCAGTGGCCCTTCCACTGGCAGGTGGTCGCCGCCGAGGTGATCGTGATCCCGCGCTCACGCTCCTGGGCCATCCAGTCCATCACGGCGGTGCCCTCGTGGACCTCGCCGATCTTGTAGGCCTTGCCGGTGTAGTAGAGGATGCGCTCGGTCGTCGTGGTCTTGCCCGCGTCGATGTGGGCCATGATCCCGATGTTGCGC
>JBKPRM010000188.1:0-10664 GCA_046734555.1 Actinomycetota bacterium
GCTCCGCGCGCTCGTTCTGTCGGAGACGTTCGTCGTGACCGGGGCTGGGCTCGTGATCGGCGTGCTCGTCGGCACGGTGACCGCGGCGCTCGAGGTACAGGTGCTGCGAGGCATCTTCGTGCTGACGCCCGCGCTCACCCCATCGGCGGGCGGCGGCGTCGCGCTGATCACCGCCGTACTCGGGAGCGCGGTCGTCTGTGGGCTCGCCGCCACGCGGCTGCTCCGGCAGCTCGATCCGGCCGAGATCCTCAGGGAGGAATGACCGAGACGCGCCGGCTCAGCGCGCCTCGAAGCGGTACGGATCGAACGCGTCCGCATCGAACGGGAGCGGTTCCTCCAGGGCCATCGACGCGACGAGCTGGGCCGTACCGCCGGCCAGCAAGACACCCTCGGGGCCATGGCCGGTGGCCGCGAGCAGGCCGTCGCGCAGCCACCCCACGAGCGGCCGGTCGTCAGGCGACATCGGACGGATCCCCCATCGGATCCCACGCACGGTCAGCTGAGCCAGGGCCGGGACGACGAGCGCGGCACGGCGCACGATGCGCGCCGGCGCGTCGACGTCCTCAGCCTCCGGGCGCAGTGCCCGATGGTGGGACGCGCCGCACACGATCGCGTCGTCGTGCGACTGGTGCAGCAACGCCGACACGCCGGGCTCGCGCGGCACCCCCGAGGCGAGCTCGGCCGCGGTCGGCGCGCCGTCGACCTCGCTCCACTCGCCGTCCTCTTCTTCGATCAGATGCCGCAGCAGGCCCGGCGTGCCGTCGAGCTCGACGATCCAACCGCGCGCGCCGGTGACCGGCAGGACGATGCCGCGCTTGCGTGCGAGCGGCGTCGACCACGGGCCGGCCGCGAGCACGACGACGTCGGCGTTGACGACGCCGCCGTCGGTCACGACCCCCGTCACGCGCGAGCCGTCCTCCACGACGTCGCGCGCCGTCACGTGCGTTCGCACGTCGACACCGTTGGACCGGGCGGCGAGCGCGAGTGCCACGGTCAACGCGCCGGGGTCGATCCGACGCCCTTGGTCGAGCAGCCACACCTCGGCGAGCTCGGGCGCGAGCTCCGGCTCGGCAGCGCGCACGCCGGCCTCGTCGAGGCGCTCGGCGTGCGTGCCGGCCGCCTCTCGTTCCACGACGCGTGCCCGGAGCGCCTCCGCTCCTGCGCCCGTCGTCGCCACCATGAGGTGTCCGACGGGCTCGTCATCGAACCGAAGGGGTACGTCCGACGCGTCGATCACGGCGCGATATATCTCGAGGCTCCCGGCGCTCATCGGTCGCAGCGGTGGATCATCCGACAACACGAACCACCCCTGGTTCCGGCCGGAGGCCCCGGCCGCGAGCTCATCGCGCTCGATCAGGGTCACGTTCGCGCCCCGCCGCGCGAGCTCGTAGGCACACGCCGCACCCACGACGCCGCCTCCGATCACGACCACCTCCGGCATGAACGGCAGCGTATCCGTGAAGAGCCACCTCGCCGACGCGGCTAGCATCGGGACGGTGACGGATCACATCCGCGTCGGCGTCGTGGGGACCGGCTTCGCGGCCTCGTCCCACCTCGACGCGTTGGCCCGGGTGCGCCGCGTCGAGGTCGCCGGCGTGCTGGGGAGCTCGACCGAGCGCACCCGCGCGGCTGCCGACCGTCTCGGGGTCGAGCGGGCGTTCACGTCACTCGACGAGCTCCTTGCCGGCGTCGACGTCGTGCACAACTGCACACCGAACGACGTGCATAGCACGATCACCCGTGCCGCCCTCCATGCCGGCGTCCATGTGCTTTCCGAGAAACCGCTCGGGCTGAACGCGGCCGAGGCGGCAGCCCTGCAGCACGCAGCCGGCTCGGCCCCGGTCCTCACCGGTGTGTGCTTCAACTACCGCCACTTCCCGCTGGTCCAGCAGATGCGCTGCCTCATCGCAGACGGTGCCGACGGTCCGATCCACCTCGTCCACGGCGCATACCTGCAGGACTGGCTCCTGCGGCCGGATGACTGGAACTGGCGCCTCGATCCCTCGCGCGCGGGCGGATCGCGCGCGGTGGGTGACATCGGCTCGCACTGGATCGACCTCGCGCAGCACGTGACCGGAGACCGCATCGCATCGGTCACGGCACGGCTCGGCCGCGTGTTCGACGAACGGATCCGGCCGCCCGAGGGCGAACGCGAGACTTTCGCGGGCGGCAACGGCGGGGGGACCCCCACCGCCGTCGACACGGAGGACACGGCCGTGATCTTGTTCCGGACCGAGGCGGGCGTGCTCGGATCCGTCACGGTCAGCCAGGTCAGCGCCGGATGGAAGAACCATCTCGTCCTCGAGGTGGATGCCGGCGAGTCAAGCTTCGTCTGGGACCAGGAGGAACCGAACCACCTGCGGATCGGCCGGCGCGATGGCGCCAACCGCGACCTGCCGCGAGACCCGACACAGCTCCGGCCCGAGGCCGCTGCGCTCGCGCACTTCCCCGGTGGACACCAAGAGGGATGGCCCGACGCCCTGCGCAACTTGTTCGAGGACTTCTTCGCGGCCGTGGCCGCGTCGAGGCGCGGCGAGCAGTACACACGCACGTTCGCGTCCTTCGACGAGGCCGCACGGGTGCAGGCGACGGTCGAGGCCGTCGTGCGGAGCGACGCGACGGGAACATGGATCGACGTCGACGACGTCATTCGGGAGGCAACGACATGAAGCTCGGTGTGTTCACGGTGCTGTACCGCGACCTGCCGTTCGAGCAGATGCTCGACAAGGTCGTCGAGCTCGGCCTCGACGCGGTCGAGCTCGGCACGGGCAACTATCCGGGGGACGCGCACTGCAAGCCGGACGAGCTGCTCGCCGACCCACAGAAGGCTCAGGCGTACAAGCGGGCGATCGAGTCGCGCGGCCTGCAGATCAGTGGTCTCAGCCAGCACGGGAATCCGGTTCATCCCGATGCCGGGTTCCGCGAACGCGATCGAGCGACGTGGGAGAAGACGGTCCGGCTCGCCGAGGTGCTCGAGGTACCCGTCGTGATGGCCTTCAGTGGCTGTCCGGGTGACCACGAGGGCGCGAAGTATCCGAACTGGGTCACGTGTCCCTGGCCGGACGATTACCTGAAGATCCTCGAGTGGCAGTGGAACGACGTCGTCATCCCGTACTGGACCGAGGCCGCGTCATTCGCCAAGAGCCACGGCATCGAACGGATCGCCTTCGAGATGCACCCCGGGTTCGTCGTGTACAACCCGGAGACGCTGCTGAAGCTCCGGGAGGCGGTGGGACCGCAGATCGGCGCAAACCTCGACCCGAGCCACCTGTTCTGGCAGGGCATCGACATCGTCGAGGCGATCAAGCTGCTCGGGCGCGAGCAGGCGATCTTCCACGTGCATGCGAAGGACACCGCGATCGACCGGGGCAACGTCGCGCGCAACGGTGTCCTCGACACGAAGCACTACGGCGAGATCCTCGATCGTTCGTGGACGTTCCGCACGGTGGGGTACGGCCAGGGCGAGAAGGTGTGGCGCGACTTCATCAGCGCTCTGCGCGCCGTCGGCTACGACGACGTGTTGAGCATGGAACACGAGGACCTGCTGCTGTCGGTCGACGAAGGGCTCCGCAAGGGCGTCGAGCTGCTGCAGAACCTGATCCTTCGCGAGGGCCGAACGGAGATCTGGTGGGCATAGCTGCAGCCGTGGGTTGACACCTCGGCGAGGGGAGCGGCAGCCTGCGCCCGATGCTCGTGCGCGACGACTCGGTGTCGGTGTTCATCGACGGAACGCTCGGCGATCCCCAGCTCGACCATCCGGAGGGCCTCGCGGTGCACCCGGACGGGAGCATCTGGTGCGGTGGTGAGCGGGGGCAGATCTTCCGCGTGGAACCGGACGGGAGCGATCTGGACGAGGTCGCCTCGACCGGCGGGTTCTGCCTCGGCATGGCGTTCGACCGAGCGGCGGAACACCTCTACGTCTGTGACCTGAAGCATGCGGCGGTGTTCCGGGTGCGCACCACGACCGGCGCTGTCGAGCGGTTCGCCGACGGCGGCCCGGCCGGCGCGTTCAAGATCCCGAACTATCCGGCGTTCGACGCGAAGGGCAGCTTGTACGTGTCGGACAGTCACGCGTTCGGCGTGCCGGGCCCCGGCGTGTGGCGCGTCGACCCCGACGGGCGCGCGACGCTCTGGTACGACCGCGACGTCGTGTTCGCGAACGGTCTGGCTCTCGCGCCCGACGGCCGATCGCTGTACGTCGCCGAGACGTTCGCTTCGAGGGTGTTCCGCATCCCGATCCTTGACGACGGCTCGGCCGGCGACCGCGAGGACGTCGCCGAACTGCCCGGGTCGCTCCCGGACGGCCTCGCCCTCGACGTGGACGGCAACCTCTACGTCGGCTGTTACGAGCCGTCGCGAGTGCTGCGGATCTCGCCGGGCGGTGCCGTGGAGACGCTGCACCACGACGTGACCGCGCACACACTTGCCCACCCCACCAACCTGGCGTTCCGTGGCACGATGATGTTCACGTCGAACCTCGGCAGGTGGCATCTGACGAAGATCGAGGTCGGCGTCGAGGGCCTCCCCCTTCCGGTGGGAACCGCGTGATGATCGAGCTCCGCGGGATCACGTGGGACCACGAGCGCGGCTGGGGTGGCGTCCGCGCCGCTGCCGACGCGTACCGTGAGCACGAGCCCGGCGTCCACGTCACGTGGGAGGCTCGCTCGCTGCAGTCCTTCGCAGATCAACCGGTCGAGGATCTCGCCGGCTTCGACCTGATCGTGCTCGACCACCCCTCGATCGGCGCTGCCGTCGCCCGCGGCGCACTCATACCGCTCGACGATCACCTCGACGCGTCGATCCTCGATGAGCAGCGAGCGGCGACCGTCGGGGCGAGCTTCGAGAGCTACGCATGGGAGGGCCATCAGTGGGCCTTGGCCATCGACGCCGCGGCACAGGTGGCGGCGTACCGGGCGGACCTCCTCGACCTGGCACCGGTGCCGCAGACCTGGGACGACGTCTTCGCTCTCGCCGGGGACCTGCGAGATGTGGGCCGGTGGATCGCGATGCCGGCGATCCCCGTGGACGCGATCTGCGCGTTCCTCGGGATCTGCAACGCGCTCGGCGCGACGCCGTTCACCGATGTCGTCGTCGACCGTGACATCGGCCGGCGGGCATCGGCCACGCTTCGCGCCGTGATCGACGTGGCGCACCCCGGAAGCCTGGAGTGGAACCCACCGCGCGTACTCACGTACATGCGGGAACACGATGACGTCGTTTATTGCCCGCTCGCCTTCGGCTACGTGAACTTCGCGCGCGCGGGAGGAAGCCGTCTCGCGTTCGCCCCCGGGCCGGCCTTCTCCGGCACGCTCGGCGGCGCGGGCATCGCCGTCTCGAGGGCCACCCGCCACGCGGCGGAGGCAGCCGCGTTCGCCGCTTTCGTGGCATCGAGCGAGATCCAACGGGGCGTCTACCTCGCGGGCGGCGGCCAGCCGGGTCACCGCGATGCGTGGACCGATCCGCAGATCGACCACGACGCGAACGGGTTCTTCTCCGCGACGCTCGAGGCGCTCGACGTCGCGTACCTGCGGCCCCGGTACGAGGGATTCCTCGAGTTCCAGGCGCGCGCGGGCGAGCTCGTGCACGCGCTCCTCGCCGGCGGTGGCGACCCCGATGACATGCTCGACCGGATCGAGGACGCGTATCGAAGCGTCGGGGCACCGCGATGAGCGGCGCGCTCGATGGCGTCCGGGTCCTCGACTTCACCCAGATGATGATGGGCCCGTGGGCGACGCAGTTCCTCGGCGACCTCGGCGCCGACGTCATCAAGATCGAGCGGCCAGGCACCGGCGAGTGGGAACGCGGCCTGCGCGCGATGGGCGAGCTGCTCGACGGCCAGAGCCCCTTCTTCCTCGCGATGAACCGCAACAAGAAGAGCCTGACGCTCAACCTGAAGGACCCTCGTGCCCAGGACGCGGTGAAGCGGCTCGCGGCCGATGCCGACCTCGTCGTCGAGAACTTCCGCCCCGGCGTGATGGATCGTTTGGGGCTCGGATACGACGACCTGCGCGCGATCAACCCGTCGATCGTCTACGTGACGGGCTCGGGGTTCGGGCCCGACGGCCCCTACGTGGATCGTCCCGGCCAGGACCTCCTGATCCAGTCGATGTCGGGGCTCGCCGCCTACGGCGGGCGCCGCGACGACCCGCCCACGCCCGCCGGGAGCTCGATCGTCGATGCGAGCACCGCGTTGCTGCTGGCCTTCTCCGCGATGGCCGGCCTCTTCCACCGGGAGCGCACCGGCGAGGGGCAGCGGATCGACGTCAATCTGTTCAACACGGCGATCGCGCTGCAGTGTCAGGAGCTCGCCGCGTTCCTGAACCTGCCCGATCGGTGGGAACGGAGCGAGGCCGGGATCGGCGGTGCGTGGCTGTCCGCGCCGTTCGGGATCTACCGGACAGCCGACCGGCCCATCGCGATCGCGATGGCGTCGCTCGCGGTCCTCGCGGAGCTGCTGGAGCTACCCGAGCTCGCCGGGTACGACGACGACGAACGGGCGTACCGAGAGCGCGACGACGTCTATCGCCTGATCCAAGGTCGGTTGCTTGAGCGCGACGCGCACGCATGGCTCGACCTGCTCGCGACACGCGACGTGTGGTGCGCGCCGGTGAACAGCTTCGAGGACGTCGTCGACGACCCACAGGTTCGGCACAACGAGCTGCTCACCACCGTCGAGCGCCCGAACGGCGAGCCGATGCGCGTCGTGGGTATGCCGGTTCGCTTCTCGGAGACGCCCGGGTCTGTCCGGTCGGGGCCGCCCGCGGTCGGGCAACACACCGACGAGGTGCTCGCGTCGGTCGGCTTCTCCGACGAGGAGATCCGCACGATGCACGAGGACGGTGCCGTGTGACGGATCCGCTGGTCCGGACCGAGCGCCACCGCGCCGCGTCGGTCATCACCTGCAACCGTCCCGGAAAGCTGAACGCCCTGAGCACCCCGATGCTCGAGCAGCTGGACGCGGCGTTCGAACGGGCCCAGGCAGATACCGAGGTGCGCGTCGTGGTGCTCACGGGCGCGGGCGACAAAGCGTTCGTCGCGGGAGCCGACATCGAGGAGTACGCCCGGCTGGATCACGCGGGGTTCGTCGCCTACCAGGAGCGCAGCCGCCGGCTGTTCAGGTTTATCGACGCGTTCCCCAAGCCGGTGATCGGGGCGATCAACGGCTACGCGCTCGGCGGTGGGTTCGAGATCGCGTTGTGTTGCGACGTCTTGATCGCCGCACGCAACGCGCGCTTCGGTCTGCCGGAAGGGCTGCTCGGCCTGTCCCCCGGTGGTGGCGGCACGCAGCGCCCTCCCCGGGCGGTCGGCCCGTTCGTTACTAACGACATCTTGCTGTCGGGGAGGCGGCTGACGGCCGACGAAGCCCTGACGCTCGGGTTGGTCTCCATGGTGGTCGAGCCTGGAGAGTTGCTCGACGTCGCGCTCGACAAGGCAGACGCGATGACGCAGATCGCGCCGCTCGCCGCCGACGCGATGGCGGGGCTCGTGCGTGCGGCGGGTGACCTCGATCTGGAAGACGGTCTCGAACAGGAGCAGGCGACGCTTGCCGCCCTCCGCGAGACCGCCGACGCGGCCGAGGGCATCGCGGCCTTCGTCGAGAAGCGGCAGCCACGGTTCCGAGGCGAGTGAGGGAGGCGATATGGGGCATGTCGAGGGCAAGGTCGTCGTCGTCACGGGCGCCGCGACCGGCATCGGCCGAGCTGCGGCCGAGTCGCTCGCACGCGAGGGCGCGCGAGTGGTGCTCGGCGACATCGACGACGCCGGGGCGGAGGTGGCGGCCGCGATCGGCGATAACGCGCACTTCGTCCACGCCGACGTCCGGTCGACCGACGACGTCGAGCGGCAGGTCCGCACCGCCATCGAACGCCACGGCCGGCTCGATGGCATCGTGAACAACGCCGCCGTCGCGATCCCGGGATCGGCCGCAGAGATGTCGGAAGACGACTTCCGTTCGGTGATCGACGTCAACCTCGTTGGTGTCTGGCGCGGTATGCGGGCGGCGATCCCGATCATGCGCGAGCAGGCTGCCGGCTCGATCGTGAACATGAGCTCCGTACAGGCGCTCGTCGGGTTCGTCGGCTGGGCCGGTTACGCTGCGAGCAAGGGCGGGATCAACTCGCTCACCCAACAGGCCGCCGTCGAGTACGCGCCCGACGGCATCCGCGTGAACGCGATCGTGCCCGGGACGATCCTCACCGAGATGAACGAACGCATCATGCAGGACTCGGGCGATCCGAAGCGCCAGATGGACGAGTGGATCGCGATGCACCCGATGCGACGCGTCGGGATGCCCGTGGAGATCGGCCACGCCGTCGTCTATCTGATCTCCGACGAGTCGTCCTTCGTCACCGGCACGCTGCTGCGCGTCGATGGAGGCATGGTCGTGCAGGCGGGCTAGGCGCCCGCGAGGGACGCCCGCTCGACCGCCTCGAGCCACCTCTGCTCGAACCCTTCCGCGTCGACGTCGGTGACGACCCGCAGGCGCGGCGCCGCGTCGTCCTCGGCCATCCGCAGGAAGCGCCCCTCGAACGACAGCGCGACGCCGAGCTCGCGGATCTCGACGCCGGGCCACCCGAGGGCCACCGCGCACGCGAGCGGGTCGTACTGGAAGTTCAGGAGGTCCTCCGCCAGCGCCGGGTACTCGGCCGGCAGCGACGTCAGCCCTTGATCGACGGCGTGGCGGTCGGCCTGGTCCGCGAGCAGCGTGCCAAGCGGACCGGCGGCGCGCAACCGGTCCACGTGGCGCCGTCGGACGGCAACGCGCAGACACGTCGGCACCGGCACGACGATCGGTGAGCACCGTTCGAACACGATCCGCGCGGCGACGGCATCCTGCTGGACGTTGAAGTCCTCGCGCGGGCCCCACGCCGGGAACCCGGTGGGCGCCGCGGGGATGTGGCCGCCCATCACCACCGTTCCGGCTGATGCGAGCGCTCCCGGACGCCACGCTTCGAACGCGGCGATGTTGGTGTAGGGACCGATCGCCACGACGATCGCGCCGGCATCGATGCTCCTGGCGAGGAGCTCGAGCGCCTCGCCGGGCCGAGATGGCCGCGGCTCGATCGGTTCGGGGCGGTAGTCGGGGAACGCGAGCGGCACGAAGAACCCGCCGAGGGAGCCCGCGGCCCCCGCCGCGACCGGCACGTCGTCGCGACCGGCGAGCCCCAGCGCGGCGTGGACCATGCCCCCTCGCACCCCACCCGGATCGTTCACCGTCGTGACGCCGGTGATCTCGACGTCGGGCCAGCCGCGCAGCATCGCGAGCGCGCAGAGATCGTCCGTGTCGGAGCCGAGGTCCGTGTCGAGATGGACGCGGATCACGAAGAGAGCCGTACGACGAGCGGCGATGCCAGCGTCACGGAGCGCGCCGGACCCTCGTAGGCACCGGTCATGCGCTCGGCGAGCATCCGCGCCGCCGTCCGTCCCATGTCGAAGGCGGGGTTCACGACGGTGGTCAGCGCCGGTGTGACGAGCGCCGCGGCCTCCACGTCGTCGAACCCCACGATCGCGACGTCCTCAGGAACGCGAACCCCGGCGTTGCGTGCGGCGTCGAGCGCGCCGATCGCGCTGAGGTCGTTCGAGCAGAAGATCGCCGAGGGCACTGGCCGCATCGCGAGCAGCGACGCGACCGCCCGCCGCCCGCCGTCGCGCGACCAGTCGGTGCGCGGCGACGGGTCCGGATACGGGTGCAGGCCGGCCTCCGCGAGGGCGCGCAGATAGCCCTCGCGCCTGGCCGTGCCGGAGCCCTGGGGACCGTCGACCATCGCGATCCGTTCGTGGCCGCGCTCGACCAGATGCCGCGTCGCCGCGTAGGCACCCGCGTCGTCGTCGGATCGGACGGAATCGACGCCCGGATGCGCCATCTGGGTTCCACCGATCCAGACGAGCGGCAGCCGGCCACCGGTGGCGAGGTGGAGGTCGTCGACCGTTAGGTGGAACGAGTCGAGCACGATCCCATCGACCCCGCGATCGCAGACCTCACGCAGATACGCGCGCTCGCGATCGGGGTGACCGTCGCTGCTGCAGATGAACGCGCGATAGCCGTCGGGTTCGATGCCTGCCTCGAGGCCACGGGCAAGCACCGGGTAGTACGGGTTCGTGATGTCGGGCAGGATCAACGCGACCATGTGCGTCCGGCGCGTGCGCAGGCTGCGCGCGAGCCCATCGGGACGGTATCCGAGCGTCGTGATCGAGCGTTCGACACGATCGCGCGTCGTCGCCGATACCGGTCGCTTCCCCGAGATCACATGGGACACGGTCGTCTTGCTCACGCGCGCGTGACGAGCGACGTCGGCGATCGTGACCCGCGGACGGCGCGCAAATCGATCCACAGCCGGAGCGTCGCGGGTGCCTCAGGCGTTGTCAACGCATCCGGCGCAAGGCAGCCGCGCCGTTCAGCGCGGGTATTCCCATGGGCGACGGGGTTGCGGCTTGGAGCTCGGCTTGTGCAGCGCGGCGCCCGCGGCCCCGAACCCGAGGGCGAGGACGACCCCGACGACCAAGGCGGACGTCTGAGGGGTGCAGCCCTCCGGCCGGTCGCCCTGGCACAGGACCGAGCCCGAGGCGAAGACGGCGGCGGCGAGCAGGGCGCTCACGACGGCGAGCGTCCAGCAGATCGCCGACGCCACCACCCTCCACCGCTTGCCGCTCGACACGGTCCCTCC
>JBKPRM010000189.1:0-6759 GCA_046734555.1 Actinomycetota bacterium
GGCTCCGATAGGACCCCCACGACCAGGATCTCGTCCCGATCGAACTCGACCGACGGCGCGGCCGAGAACCAATCACCAGGCAGACGCCCCGCGAACCAACCCTCGAGGTGCTCTTGGAAGTCGCTCTTTCCGTTCATGTGAGCATGATTACATCGTTACCCAACATCGTCAAGGCCCCTGGGCGTGAGCTCTTGGCCTTCACCCGCGCTGAGACGCGGGTGTACGGTCCCGAACGTGCGGGCACGATCCGTCTCCCCGTGGATGCGCGGCGACCGGTGGTCCCTGCCGTGACGGCCGTCTGGTGGGCGCTGGGTCTCCTGGTTGTCGCGTTCGGTGCCCGCGAGCTGGTCGAGCGGACCCGGCGGCACGCTCCTGCCCGGATCGAAGCGGCCGCACGGATCGAGGGCTCCCCCGGGCTGCTCGTGCGGACGAAGCCGCTGACCGGGATCCCGGCGATCCGGAACTTCTTCCGCACGAACGAGACCCCGATCTATTTCGTCAGCGCGACGCCGTTCAACCTGTTGGGGATCGACCGATGGGTTCGACGGTTCCGCTTCATCAATTACTACGACTCGTTCGACGGCACCCATCCGAACGTGTTCGTTCCGAAGGAGCAGACGCCGCGGGCCTTCGAGTCGATCGAGGAGATCGTGAACTACCTGCTCGGCCACAAGGAGGTCGGTGACCTCGTCTCCACGAGCGGCGGGCGTGGCAAGGCCGCCTTCCTCATGTTCGACGAGGAGACCGAGCAGCTCGCCGCCGAGCTCGGTCTTGACGTCGCGTTCCCACCCGCGGCCTTGCGGCACCGCATGGACTCGAAGATCGAGACGACGCGACTCGGCGACGAGGCCGGCGTGCCGAGCGTGCCGAACACCATGGGCCGCGGCACCGATTACCCGCAGCTGCTGAAGCTGGCCGCCGACGCGGGGCTCGGTGCAGACCTGGTGGTTCAGACGCCGTACGGTGACTCGGGCCAGACGACGTTCTTCATCGCGAGCGAGCATGACTGGCAGCATCATGCGAAGAAGATCGTCGATCACGACATCAAGGTGATGAAGCGGATCGAGCCGCGCGAGCTCGCGATCGAGGGCGTCATCACTCGTCACGGAACCCTCGTCGGTCCGCTGATGGCGGAGCTGACGGGGTTCCCGGAACTCACGCCCTACGACGGCGGGTGGTGCGGCAACGACGTGTCGCCGGAGCTGCTGACCGAGACGCAGCGCCGCGTCGCACGCGAGCGGACGATCGCGATGGGGGAGCGGCTCCGGGCGGAGGGATATCACGGCTACTTCGAGCTCGACTTCCTGCTCGACGCGGGAACCGGCGATCTGTGGCTCGGCGAGCTGAACCCGCGCGTGACCGGTGCGTCTTCGATCACCAACGTCACCGCGGTCGCGTACGGCGACATGCCGCTGTTCCTGTTCCACCTCTTGGAGTTCATGGACATCGACTTCGAGATCGACGTCGACGAGCTGAACGATCGCTGGGCCCAGGCGCACAACCTCGATGAATGGACGCAGTTCATCCTGAAGCAGACCGAAGACGTGACGGAGCTGATCACGGACGCGCCGCGCTCGGGCATCTGGCGCTCGAACGGCGGCGGGATCACGTTCGCGCGGCGAGACACCGACTGGCACACGGTCGCCGACGAAGCCGAGGCGTTCTACCTTCGGATCGCGGGCGTCGGGCAATACCGGTATCCGGGAGCCGACCTCGGCATCCTGGTCACACGCGGCCGGTTCATGGACGAGGAGCACGAGCTGGTCGACCGTGCCCGCTCGTGGATCACGGGCATCAAGAACGAGTTCGCGAGCGAGCCGCCCGGGCCTGACCGGCCACCCGCGATGAAACCCGAGCCGTTCGGCTTCAAGATGCTGTGATCGTGGTGGTGGCTCCGGCCGCCGCCACCTGGGAACATCGGCGCGACATGCGCATGCTCCCCTTCACGTTCCGTGCGTTGGAAGAGCTTCAGCTCGGTCAGCTGTGGCAGGAAGTGTTCGAGGAGAGATGGCCGCATTACAGGACCTGGTTCCTGAGGGAGGGCGAGGCCGCGCGCCCGTCCTACGCGACGAGCGTCCGGATGCTGCGCGCGCACATGCCCGAGCTCGTTCCCGCGTACGAGCAGCTGGTCGACCTGGCGGGCGGCGGTGACCTGGCCGCGCGGATGCTCTCGCTCTACAAGCCGCCGCCCTACCTCGCCGCGTGCTCGCAGGGCGCATGGACGCGCGAGCCCGCCCCGATGCTCGTGCGCAACTACGACTACGCGCCCTCGCGGTTCGAGGGGGTCATCTGGTCGACGGGGCTGGTGAAGCGGGTCATCGGCATGAGCGACTGCCTGTGGGGCTTGCTCGACGGGATGAACGAGGCCGGCCTGACGATCTCGCTGACCTTCGGCGGCCGCCGCGTGCTCGGCGACGGCTTCGGGATCCCGATCGTGATGCGGTACCTGCTCGAGACGTGTTCGACGGTCGAGGATGCCCGCGTGACGCTCGCGCGGTTGCCGTACGCATTGAGCCACAACGTGACCATCGTGGACGGCGCGGGCGCGGTGCTGACCGCGTACCTGTCGCCCGACCGTGAGCCGATCTTCCGGGAGTTCCCGGCCGCGACGAACCACCAAGGGATCGTGGAATGGCCGGAGCAGGCGAAGGCGACCCGGACGATCGAGCGGGAGCAGACGATCCTCCGTCTGCTCGAGGATCCGACGATGGATGCGGGATCGTTCAGTGACAGCTTCCTGCGCGCGCCGCTGTTCTCGACGTCGTACGCGAACGGCTTCGGAACGCTCTACACCGCGGAGTACCGGCCGACGCAACGGGTCGCCCGATACCGCTGGCCCACGCGCACCTGGGAGCTCGGGTTCGACCGGTTCGAACCGGGTGAGCACACCGAGGTCCTCGCCGAACCGACCTTCGACACGTCCGCCGGCTGATCCCTCGCTCGATGGTCAGCTCCAGGATCGATCGTCTCCACGGGCCGGAAGATGTCGATGGGCTGTTGGCGATCGCTGAGCCATAGTGGAGCTTGAGTGGCGTCCGTCGAAGGAGAGCGATGAGATCGCGAATGATCCAGATCGACACGCGCGGCTCGGTCGTCACCGACCTCACGCAGCAGGTCGCGTCGTTCGCCCGCGACGCCGGCGGCGACGGGCTCCTCAACGTCTTCGCGCCGCACGCGACCGCCGGCCTCGCGTTGATGGAGACCGGGAGCGGTTCCGAAGGCGACCTCGAGGAGCTGCTGGCTCGCACGTTGCCGCGTGATGACCGCTACGCGCACCGGCACGGCAGTGTCGGCCACGGCGGCGACCACCTGTTGCCGGCGTTCATCTCGCCGTCGCTGGTCCTGCCGGTGATCGATGGTGAGATCGCGCTCGGCACCTGGCAGTCGATCGTGCTGATCGATCCGAACCGCGAGAACAACGGGCGGACCGTGCGGCTGAGCTTCGTCGCCGCCTAGAGGTACTGCCCCGGCGTCCGGTCCTTCGCGTTCGGTGCCGTCGCTTCGGACACGGCCTGCACGTCGCGTTCCCGGAGCAAGACGAGCTCCTCGCCATCGAGTTCGACCTCGAGGCCGGCGGACGGCAGGAACAGGACCCGGTCACCGGTCTTGGCGACGCGCACATCGGGGCCGACGAGCGTCACGTCGCCCCATGAGAGCCGCTTGGGGGCAGGCATCGCGGTCGCGGGGATCAGCAATCCGGCAGCGCTCGTTCGTTCGCCGCTGCTGGGGGTCCGCACGACGAGCCGGTCACCGGTGAGCCGGAGCGACCCATCCACACTCGTCTTCTTGGCGCGAGGCTTACGTGGCTTCGATGTCGTCGCCTTGGTCTCTGTCGCCCGGGCCATCGGGGCCGAGTCTAGCGACCGCACCCGCTAGCATGTGGCGCTCATGAACGCTCGCAAGCTGATCCGCAACGGCGCGGCGCGACTCAAGGACTCGCCCGCGATCGACCACTGGCAGAAAGGCCGCGAGAAGATCGAGGCCGAGATCCTCCTGATCGATCTGCTCGGAGAAGAGCCAGATCCCGACGAGAAGATCTCCTCGTCGAAGCAACGCAAGTATGAGCGATGGATCGAACGGCGCTTCACCGGCGAGCCGGTTGCCCACATCACCGGCGTCACCGACTTCCTCGGTCTCGAACTCCTCGTGGAGCCGGGCGTGTTCGTGCCCCGCGACTCCTCCGAGTGGCTCGCGACCCAGGCGATCCGGCGGCTGCGTCGTCGGAAGAAGCCCGTCCATCTGGACCTCGCGAGCGGGATGGGGACGATCGCCCTCGCGGTCGCGAGTGAGGTGCCCAAGGCAGAAGTGTTCGGCGCCGAGCTCACCGAGGCGGGCGTGAAGCTCGCGAGGAAGAACGCGCGTCACCTCGGCGTGAAGGCCACGTTCGGCGTCGGCGACCTCTTCGAACCGGTCCCGAAGAAGTTCCGCGGCCGGGTCGACGTGATCACCATCCACCCGCCGTACGTCGCCAAGGGCGAACTGCGCGATCTCCCCGATGAGATCAAGGAATGGGAACCCGAGCACACGCTGACCGACAAGAGCGTCGACGGTCTCGGGCTCGTTCGTCGCACGGTCGAGGAAGCCCCGGAGTGGCTCACGGCCAACGGTTGGGTCCTGATGGAGACCGATCCTGACCGGGCCCGTGACGTTCGGAAGGTGATGACGGCCGGCGGCTTCCGGGACGTGACGTCGACGAAGGGCGGGGCCGTACCGATCACGCGCGTGATCGCTGGGAAGCGCCCGAGATGACGACGATCGCGCCGTATGGGAGCTGGGACTCACCGATCTCGGCGGAGATGCTGGCGGGCGACGCGATCGGCTTGTCCGAATGCCGCCTCGACCGCGGCCTGGCGTACTGGCTGGAGCGCAGGCCGACCGAAGGCCGTTCGGTGGTCGTGAAGGGCGACCCGTTCTCCGCACCGGTCGATGTCACGCCGCCTGGCTTCGACGTTCGCTCGATGGCGCACGAATACGGCGGCGGCGCGTACACCGTTCACGACGGCACCGTCTATTTCGTCAACAAGACTGACCAACGGCTGTACCGACAGGCGGAGGATCGGCAACCCGAGCCGATCACCCCGGATACGGATGCGAAGCAGCGGTTCGCGGACGGCGTGATCACGGCTGACGGGCGTTGGTGGATCGGGATCCGCGAGCGCCACGACCTCGGCCCCGCGATGGCCGACGTCGTCAACGAGCTCGTCGCGGTCCCCACGGACGGGTCGGTCGAGCCGCGAACGATCGTCGGGGGTCGCGACTTCTACGCGACGCCGTCGGTCTCGCCCGATGGCTCGAGCTTGTCTTTCCTGACCTGGGATCTGCCGTGGATGCCCTGGGACGGGTGCGAGCTGTTCGTCGCGCCGATCTCCGCCGAGGCCGAGGTGGGCGACCCTGTATGGCTCGCGGGTCGCGACGGTGAGGAGTCGATCTGGCAGCCGACGTGGAGCGCCTCGGGGGATCTGGTCTTCGCGAGTGACCGGAGCGGGTGGTGGAACCTGGAGCGGATCGCGGGCGGCGACCGGTCGGTGATCCATGCCGCCGAAGCGGAGTTCGGGTACCCGATGTGGACGTTCGGCGAGCGGTCCTTCGCCTTCATGGGCGACGGCAACATCGCATGCCTGTACGACGCGGACGGCCGAACCAACGTGGCGCTGGTCGATCCGACGACGGGTGAGCTGACGCCGATGGACCTGCCCCACGACTCGCTGGGGTGGGGTCTCAACATCGCGACCGAGGGCGCAGCGATCGTGCTGATCGCCGGGAGCAGCTCGATCCCCGAGGAGGTCGTCTGGCTGGACTTCACGACCCGATCGATCGAGAGCCTGCGCTCGAGCGTGCCCGAGCGGGTCGACCCGGCGTACCTGTCGGAGCCGCAGGCGATCGAGTTCCCCACCGACGATGGTTTGACCGCGCACGCGCTGTACTACCCACCCGCGAACCCCGGGTTCGACGGCCCCGACGACGAGGGCCCACCGTTGGTCGTGATGAGCCACGGCGGGCCAACGAGCAGCACATCGCCGATCTACGACCTGACGAAACAGTTCTGGACCTCGCGCGGGTTCGCCGTGGTCGACGTCAACTACGGCGGCTCCACCGGATACGGGCGCGCCTACCGGCAGCGGCTGAACGGGAACTGGGGGGTCGTCGACCTGCACGATTGCGTGAACGCGGCTCGGTTCCTGGTCGAGTCGGGACGGGTCGACGGCGACAAGCTGCTGATCCGTGGAGGAAGCGCAGGCGGCTACACGACGATCTGCGCGCTGACGTTCACCGATGCGTTCGCGGCGGGCGCGACCTACTTCGGGATCGCCGACCTCGTGCCGTTCGCGACCGGCGATACGCACAAGTTCGAGTCACGGTACGAGCATACCCTGATCGGCCCATGGCCCGAGGCGGAGGCGAGGTACCGCGAGCGCAGCCCGATCAACTTCGTGGACCGGATCGCGACGCCGATGCTCGTGCTGCAAGGAACGGAGGACCATGTCGTTCCGCCGTCGCAGGCCGAGCTGATCGTGGCGGCCCTGCGCGAGCGCGGTCTGCCGCACGCGTACCTGTTGTTCGACGGCGAGGGGCATGGGTTCCGCGAAGCGAAGACGATCATCGAGGCGCGCAACGCCGAGCTCTCGTTCTATGCGCAGATCCTCGGGTTCGAGCCTGCCGGCGAGGTGCCGCAGCTCGAGATCGCGAACCTCGGCGAACGCTAGCCGCCGATCGCGCTCATCGAGCGCGCGGGCTGCACGAAGTCCGGGTGGTTGATGC
>JBKPRM010000190.1:0-2467 GCA_046734555.1 Actinomycetota bacterium
CGTCGTCGCCTGTACGCGATCGCGTTCGCGATCGTCGCTTCCTTCGGGACGTACATCGTGACCGTCGCCCCGGCGCACGCAGCCCCTCATCGCCTGCGCACGACAGGAGAGTTGGGAACGGGGCAGCGAGCGATCCCGGTCGTGTATCCCAGGCCACACGCACAGCTCGCGGGCCTCTCACTGTTCGCCGCGTCCTCCGACGTGACGTTCTCGGACCTCGATGCGAGTGACGTGTGGGCGAAGGAGGCGATCCGCTGGGTCGCGAAGGACAACCGTTGGATGCGTGACTTCCCGCCGAAGGCGAACGGCACCTACGAGTTCCGGCCCGACGTGATCGAGAAGCGCAAGTTGTTCGCACGCGCGATCGTGCGCGCGTTCGCGCCGTCGGCGCAGCCGAGCGGCTCGACCCGGTTCACCGATCTGGACCGCTCCTCGAAGTGGTACCGGTACGCGGCGGTGGCGGTCGAGCGCGGCTGGATGGGAGCCGCGAACGGTGCGTTCGACCCGTCCGGCAACACGACGATGGCGATGACGCACCGAGCGCTCGTCCTTGCCGTCGGGTTGCGGTCAGCCGCGAACGCCTTGAACGACATCCACACGCGCGACGGTGTGACGTTCCGGACCAAGTCGAGCTTCGGCACGACGGTGCTCGGCATGCGGCTCGAGCTGCGATACAACGCGCCGACGGGCAAGGAATCCAACGACGTCGCGCCGCTGGACGATCTCTCACGTGCGCAGGTGGCGTACTCGCTGTGGCGCGCGACGACGCTTCCGAGCTGGTACGTGCCGGATCTGCTCGGTCAGTACGGAGACGTCGAGTTGCCGCATCTCGGGCCCCGGGTGCAACAGATCGTCCGATGGGGGATCCGCTACGCCGGCTACCCCTACATCTGGGGCGGCGAGTGGGGCTTCGACAGCCCGGAGCCGTCGGCGTTGGGGGGCCAGCCTCGCAGCGGCTTCGATTGCTCGGGTCTGTCCTGGTGGCTGCTTCGTGCCGACGACGGCGGCTCCTGGGACATCAGTCCGCCCCGGCCGTACCAAGGCTGGTCGCTGCCGCAGCGGACGTCGACGGACATGGCAAACATGGCGCCTCGGAAGCTCACGTACACGAAGCTCGAGCCCGGGGACCTGATGTTCTACGACGGCGATGGCAACGGCGTCGTCGACCACGTCGACACGTTCATCGGGAACGGCTTCGCGCTCGATTCGTCCAGCTCACCCGGCGGAGTTTCGATCATGTGGGTCGGGAACAGCCACGGGGCGTACGGATCGGACTGGTACCGCCACCACTTCGTGTGGGGGCGCCACATCCTGCCTCGCTGAGGCTCAGGAGATCGCGCGGTCCAGCGTCTCCTTCTCGTCGTCGGTGAGCGGACGCGATGAACGGTTGGCTTCATCGTGGGCGACGATCACCGACTCGGACTCGGCGGCCACCCAGCCGCCTCGGGCGAGGATCTGCTCCGACGTTCGGATCGAAGACGTTCCATAGCCGGCACCGCGGCACGTGACGGTGACGGCCTCGTCGTCGAGGGAGAGCTCGCGCCGGTAATCGATCGCGATCCGCACGATCACGAAGTTGACATCTGGTCCGAGCGTTCGCTGGACCCAACGGTCGCGGGCCTCCTCCAGATAGGTGAGGTAGACGGCGTTGTTGACGTGCCCGTAGTTGTCGACGTCGCGCCACCGGATCGGGATCGTGACCTCGGTCATGGCAGCGGAGCCTAGATGGTCGGAGGCCCCGGCCGCGACGCGGCCGGGGCCTCAGACCGGAGAGAGGGGCTCCACCGTTCCTTCGAACCCGCCCGAGCCAGGGTTCGCGCCGAGATGTTGCGATGATGTGTCAAGACCCGTGCTCGCCGATCCGGCGATCGATCTCCTCCCCGAGCGCGACGGCGCCGGCGGGCGATCCGGTGACGGCGGCCAAGAACTGAGCGGCATCGAGCGAGCGAAGCGATGTCGGCTCGGTCGCAACGACGGTTGCCGTCCTCGGAACGTTTCGGAGCAGCGCGATCTCACCGACGAAATGGCCTGGTCCGAGCTTCGCGAGCGGGACGTCGGCGCGCGACACCTCGACACCACCGTCCGCGATCAGGTAGAAGCGATCCCCCGCGTCCCCCTCCCTGATCACCACCGTGCCCGAGTCGACGTCGGTCCGCACCAGATGCCGCGCGATGCGCTCGAGGGCCGCTTGCCCGAGCGGACCGAAGATCGTCGTTGCTCGGAGCAACGCAACGTCGGCGGGATCCGCGACGATCGCGTCCCGATCGGCCGACCGGATCCGCCGCAGGGCGAGGAGCGCCACCACCGGCAGGGTCAGGCCCGCGACCATGAACGCCGTGTCCACGCCGACCTGGTTCACGAGGATCGGCGCGGCGACCGACCCCAACGCCAACGCGCCCATCGAGAGGCCTTCTTGGACCCCGAACACCCGAGCGAGGACGTCCTCGTCGACGCTTCGCTGCAGGAG
>JBKPRM010000191.1:0-5435 GCA_046734555.1 Actinomycetota bacterium
CGGGCGCGGATCGTCCAGTACGCCATCATCGACATGTCGCGCAGATCGATCGTGTCCGACGAGAGCCCGATCTCGATCACGCGGCCCGTGGTCGAGACAGGCGGCAGCATCACGGGCGGACTCGCCCACGTCGGGATCGTCCGGATGACCGCCGCCATCCGTTCCGCGACGAGCTGGCGGGCCTCGATGATGTCGGTGCCTTCGTCGAAGAAGAGCTCGATCGACGACAGCTGCGGGACCGACTTCGACCGGATCGTGTCGAGCTCGGGCAGCCCGTTCAGCGATTGCTCGAGCGGGATCGTGACGAGCTCCTCCACCTCCGCAGCCGACAGGCCGATCGCCGAGGTCTGGATCTCGACGCGCGGCGGGGCGAACTCGGGGAAGACGTCGACCGGCATCGCCTCGAGTTGCTGGACGCCGAAGAACATCATCCCGGCGGCGGCCGCCACCACCAGATAGCGGAACCGCAGGCTCGAACGAACGATCGACCGGAGCATCCCTGTCGCGCCGGAGCGCTATTCCTCCCCGACCTCGTACTCGGTGCCGAGGAGCTCGGCGGCTCCGACGGTGACGACCTCGGTGCCGACGTCGGGTCCCTTCGACAGGAGGGCCCGATCGCCGTCGATCCGCATCACGGAGATGGGTGCCCGAACGAACACGAGATGTTCGGGACTCGTGTACGTCCATGTGTCGCCGGCGGCGTCGTACAGCACCGCGGCGTATGGGATCGACACGTTGGCGCTGCTCGTCCCATGGACGACGAGCGAGGTCTGGACATCGATGCGCGCGGCGGCCTCCTCGGTGAGCGTGACCTGCGAGACGTCGGTGCCCTCGACCGGCTCGACCGTCGCGAGGTCGCTGCCGGCGGACTCCTCCTCCTCGGCTGCGGCGTGCTTGCACCCCGCGAGGCTCAGCGTCAGCAGCAGCACCGTGGCGACGGACGCGATCCGTCGGATGGACATCTGGGTTCCTCCTCCGTGGGTCATGTCTCTGACGTCCCTTGCAACTCGGGAACCACGACGACCAAGTCCATGCGCTCTGCCTCGGGGACGACGACCGGGGCGAAGCGCGCGTAGAGCGTCGGGAGCACGAAGATCGCGAGCGCGACCGCGGCGATGTCGCCGCCGATGATCGCGTCTGCCATCGGACGCAGGATCTCCTGGCCCGCCGCGCCGCCCGACAGTGCGAACGGCAGCATCCCGACCGCGATGGCGAGCGCGGTCGTGACGATCGGCACGAACCGGTCGTGCGCCCCGCGGCGAACGAGCACGGCATCGAGCGGGTCACCCGTGTCGCGCTGGAGCTGTTGGAAGTGCCGGAACTGTGTGAGGCCGAACCTGACGGACAGGACCGTCACGGCGACGCACCCGAGGAGCGTGCCGATCGAGAAGACCTGGTCGATCGCCGCCGCCGCGACCAGGCAGCCGGCGATCGCGACCGGCAGGACAACGAATGCGGCGAGGGCGAGCCGCCAGCTGCCGAGCGCCGCTTGGAGCAACAGGAAGATCCCGATCGCGGCGGCCACCGCGATCGCGATCGCGCGCCTGGTGGCGTCGGCGCGTTCGGCCTCATCGCCCACGAGCTCGGCGTGATACTCCAGCGGGAACGCCATCCCGCTGATCTGCGACTGCACGTCGGTGGCGACGTCATCCACGGATCGGCCGTCGACGCCGGCGGTGACGTCGAGGCTCCTCGACAGATCCTGGTGATGGATCACCGCCGCGGTGGGGGCGACCGCGACGCTCGCCACGTCGCCGAGGCGCACGTGCCCGCCGGCCGGCGTGTCGATCAACAGATCACGCACGCTGGCGAGGCTCGAACGCGTCTCGGGCGTGCCCCACACGACGACGTCGAACACCTTCTGCTGCTCGAAGAGGCTGCCGACCCCGATCCCCGACATCAGGGTGGCCGCCGCCCGTCGCACGTCACCCGGCACGACCCCGAACCGCTCGGCCTTCGCCAGGTCGACGCGCACGTCGATCGTCGGCTCCTGCTGCTGGAGCTCGACCCGGGGGTCGATCACTCCCGGGACGGTCGCGATCGCGTCGCGGACCTGCTCCGCTTGCGCCTGGAGCGTGTCCGCGTTCTGGCCGTAGACCCGCACGACGATCGGTGAGTCAGTGTCCGTCAGGACCCGCGCGATCCGCTCGTCGGAGTACGTGCGGATCGAACGCTCGAGCCCGGGGTAGCCGTCGACCACACTGCGCACCGCGTCGAACGTCGCGTCGTAGTCGGCGTCGGGGGAGACGCTCACCCACAGCTGGGCGGCGTCGACGCCGACCACCTGGTCGGAGGAGATCGCGCGGCCGATGTGGGCGCCGACGTCGTCGATGCCGTCGATCGCGGCGAGCTCGATGCCCATCCGGTCGGTGATCCGGTCCATCTCGGGCAACGACGTGCCGGGGACGGCCTTGAGGTCGATGAGGAGGTTGCCGTCCCGGAAGGACGGGAGCGCCGACGCGGTGAGCATCGGCAGCATCAGCGCGCCAGCGATCGCGAGCGCGACGGCGCCTGCCAACACGCGGCGGGGCCGCTCGGTCACGGCGGTGAGCGCGCGATCGTAGCCACGCAAGAGCCACGCCGCGACCGGCGGGTCGTGCCGCTCGAGCGAGGTCCCGGGCAGCAGGAGCAGCCCAAGCCCCGGCGTCACCAACAGCGCGACGAGCATCGACGTGGCGACGACGAGCCCGAACGTCGCGATCGCGGTCGGCATGAACGGCGCGGCTTCGCCCTGGATGAACAGCAGCGGTATCACGAGCACCACCGCGATCGCGGTGGCGAAGATCGCCGAGGATCGCATCGCGACCAGTGCGTCTCTGATCACGGTGGCGGCGTGCGGCTCCACGCCGTTCATCCGGTGTGCGCGAAGCGTCGATGCCGCGCTCTGTGCGTCGCCGACGGCGTCGTCGATCACCACGACCAACGCCATCACGAGACCGACGATCACCAGGGTGTTCACGGTGGTGTCGGTCAGCGCGAGGATCAGGGCGGCCGCGCCGAGCGACGCGGTGATCGCCGCGATCGCGATGAGGGCGCTCCGCCACTCGAACAGCAGGAGGAAGATCGCCCCCGCGACCAACAGCAGCGCGACGAGCAGGGCTCGATCGAGGTTGCTCGCGCCGCGCTCGATGTAGGAGGCGGGCCGGTACACCGCGGTGTCGACGTCGATGCCTCCCAGGCCGGGTGCCAGGGCCGCCACGGCGTCCTCGACGCCGTTCGTCACCTCGACGGTGTTCGCGCCGGGGAACTTCTCGACGACCAACAGGAGCCCGGGGGCGCCGTCGGTGAACACGGCGTCACCGATCAACGGCTGGTGGTCCTCGACGACGTCGGCGACGTCGCCGAGCTGCAACGTGGTGCCTTTCGCCGTCTCGATCGGGATCTTCCCGAGCTCGGGGGCCGTCGTGATCGGCTGCAGGTGCTGGATGCTGAGACGCTGCTGCGCGGTGTCGAAGAACCCACCCGTGCCGGGCGTCGAGGCCTCGAGGAAGGTGAGGGGCGACGCCCACAGCGCGTTCCCACTCGTCTCGATCACTTCGTCGAGCGTGAGGTGGTTCGCCCGCAGGCGATCGGGATCCACCTGCACCTGCAGCTGGCGCTCGCGCTGGCCCCAGATGGAGACGTTCGCGACGCCGGGAACGCCGAGGATCTTCGGTCGGATCGTCCATCGCGCGAGCACCGACAGGTCGATCTGGCTCACCTCGGCCGAGGACAGCCGGATCATCATGATGCGGCTGGTCGACGACAGCGGCTGCAACATCTGCGGCGGCCCGGAGACGTTCGGCAACCCCGCGGCTTGGGTGAGTCGTTCCTGCACCACCTGTCGGGCGCGCAACAGGTCGGTGCCGGGATCGAAGACGAGCTCGATCGAGGACAGGCCGGGGATCGAGGACGAGCGCATCGTGTCCAGCCACGGGACGCCCGCGAGCAGGTCCTGCTCGAGGGGGACCGTGATCAGCTGCTCGACCTCCGGAGCGGACAGGCCGAGCGCTTCCGTCTGGATCTGCACCGTGGGCGGCAGGAACTCGGGCAGGGAGTCGATTTCGGTCGTGCGCGACTGCCACAGGCCGATCGCGACCAGCGTCGCGGCGACGACCGCGACGAACCCCTTGGCTCGCATGCCGGAGCCGATGATCCACCGCAACATCTGCAGCCCCTCCCAGATCGCCCGTGGCGCAGCCCGACGCGCGCCGCCGATGAGCAGGAGCACAACGGTAGGACCGCCTGGGGGACGTGTCGTCGTCGCCCGGGAGGAACCTGGAATCGTCGCCGGCGACGATGCGAGATCAGGCTCGCGCGTTCGGCTGGATCAATCCGGTGTCGTAGGCGAACACGACGGCTTGGACCCGGTTGCGGAGCTCGAGCTTGTCCAGGATGTGCCGCAGGTGGGTGCGTACCGTGGTGTCGGCAACGAACAGTTCCGAGGCGATCTCCTCGTTCGAGAGCCCTTTGCCGATGAGGGCCAGGACGCGCAGCTCGCTGTCGGTCAGCGACGACAAGGCCGAGGAACGCTTCGACCGCGGTGGCTCGAGCGCCGGACCGATGGCTTCGAGCAGCCGCCGGGTGACCGACGGTGCGAGCAGCGCATCGCCGCGGGCGACGATGCGGATCGCCTGGATCAGCTCTTCGGGGCGGACGTCCTTCAAGAGGAACCCACTCGCACCCGCCCGCAGCGCCTCCACCACGTATTCGTCGATGTCGAAGGTCGTGAGGACGAGCACCTTCACGGAGGGAACCTCCGCACCGATGATCCGGGTGGCTTCGACCCCGTCGAGGACCGGCATCCGGATGTCCATCAAGATCACGTCCGGATGCAGGCGTCGCGCCTGGTCGATCGCCTCCTGACCGTCTCCCGCCTCGCCGACGAGCTCCATGTCCGTCTCGCCGCGCAGCGTCATGTCGTAGGCCGTTCGCATCAGCGGTTGGTCGTCGGCGACGAGGACGCGGATCGTCATGCGGGCTCCCCGTCGAGCGGGAGGGACGCGATCACGCGGTAGCCGCCGCCGGGCCGCGCGCCGACCTGCAGGCGGCCGCCGAACAACGCGACGCGCTCCCGCATACCGAGGTGCCCGTATCGCGGCCGTGTCGGGTCCGCGTTCTTCGCGGACGGTCCGATGCCGTCGTCGTCGATGATCAAGACGATGCGGTCGGACTCGTAGCGCACGATGACGTCGACCTCCGATGGACCGGCGTGTTTCAGCGCGTTGGTCAGACCCTCCTGCACGATCCGGTGCGCGGACAGATCCAGTCCCGGTGACACCGCGCGCGGCTCGCCCTCGATCCGCAGGGACGCCGACAGACCGGCGCGCCTCGCCTGTTGGATCAGCGTCTCGAGATCCTGCAGGCCGGGTTGGGGCGAGCGGCTCGGCAGCTCCGATTCGGTCCGCAGGAAGCCCATCAGGCGGCGCATCTCGACGGGCGCCTCGCGACCGGTG
>JBKPRM010000192.1:0-2646 GCA_046734555.1 Actinomycetota bacterium
CCTCTGCCGCGTGCGCGGCCTCCTCTTCGGGGTGCGCCTTGAGGTACGCGCGGATACCCGCGCGGCGTGCGCGACCCTCGGCGACGCGCCGGTCGACGCCCGACGCCGACTGCGTGCTCAGCGCCGCCTGGTAGGCGTCCAGGTCCTTGTTCGTCTCTTCCCAGGTCATCTGTTGCGCGCTCCTACATGGGCCCCGAGATACCGCCGTCCTTGCGGATCCGCCAGAAGTGGACCGCGAGGAACAGCACCAACACGAACGGCAAGGCGAGCACGTGCAGCACGTACCAGCGCAGCAAGGTGTTCGGCGACACGATCGCGCCGCCCAGCAGCAGGAAGTTGGCCTGTTTCGCGATGAACGGCGAGTAGCCGGCGAGCGATGTGCCGACCGTGACCGCCCAGATCGCGAGCTGGTCCCACGGCAGGAGGTAGCCGGTGAACGACAGCCCCAGCGTCAGGAACAACAAGATCACGCCGACCACCCAGTTGAACTCGCGCGGCGGCTTGTACGCGCCCGTGTAGAACACGCGCGCCATGTGCAGCGTCACCGAGAGCACCATCAGGTGCGCGCCCCATCGATGCATGTTGCGGACGAGGTCACCGAAGAACACCGACGTGCGGATGATCTGCATGTCGGTGTAGGCCTGGGCGCCGCCGATGTCGGCCATCGGCCGGTAGAAGAACATCAGGAAGATGCCGGTGACCGTCAGCAGCACGAACAGGAAGAAGGAGAGGCCGCCGAGGCAGAACGTGTAGGTCAGCTTCAATCCGTGGCGCTTCACCTTGGTCGGGTGCAGGTGCCACAACACGTTGTTCATCGTGGCGAGCGCACGGTCGCGGGAGGTGTCCTTGTAGCCCTTCCGATAGATCGAGCCGGGGCGGAAGATCGACTTCCAGACCTCGGATTCCCGCAGGTTCGGCGGCTGGATCTTCACCACGTTCCCGTCGTCCCTCCCCGTTGCACCCTACGCCGACTCTGCTTGCGACAGTGGCACATCCGCGAGCGCGCGCCTGCCGCCGGCGCCCTCAGGCAGTCGCGCATAGTACAGGGTGTCGGTCGGGCACCGGTCGACGCAGACCGAGCAGCGGGTACAGGCGTTGTCGTCGACGACGAACAAGGCGTTGGACACCCCGACCTCCGCCTCGACGGACTCCTCGTCGGAGTCCTGCACGATCTCCGGCGACATCATCCAGATGCAGTTCCACGGGCAGACGTCCTCGCAGGCGCGGCACAGGATGCAGTTGTCGGGGTCGAGCATCAGGTGCTTCGGGGACTTGACCCCCTGTGCCAGCCAGGCGGGATCCACCGCCTCGGCGGTGTAGTCGTCGTGGATGTCGACCTCGGTCTTGGTGAATGGCATGGGTGGTCTCCTAGCGGTATCCGCCGGTCGGCCGGGCGCCACCTTCGGTACCGCGCAGCCGCCGGCGCCAATTCTGCAACGCAGCGGACACCACCAGTATCAGCACGAACGGGAGCGTCGTCAGGCCCATCGCCACCGCGTCGCGGAGCATCAGCAGCAGCTGGTCGTACTCCGCTGGGTTCCCCCCGGGCACCAGCGTGGGGATCTGCCTGATCGCGGCCTCGAGGTCGGTCGGACCCGCCCACCCGATCTTCTGCTCGGCGTAGTACATCCAGAACGACGGCATGATCGACGTCGAGATCAAGATGAAGAAGACGAGGGCGAGCGAGAAGGTGATCGCCAGGGTCCAGCTCCACTCGAACGCCCGCAGGAAGTCTTCGACGCGCGCCTTCATCCCGCTCCTGCGCTGTTGGAACCGAGACTTCGAGGTGACGTCGATCTGACCCATGCTCGTCCGTTCGGTAGGCGGCGGCATCATAGCGATTCCACCCCTGCACGTCCGTGAGCCGTGGGCTCGGTCGGCGGCGTCGCGACCCTAGACTCCGAGGCTCCCCGCAAGCTCGGGAGCCGTTGGATGATCGCCGACACGACGCAGACGCTGTCGCACCTGTGGGCACCGGCGTTGGCGTTGTTCGCCGGGTTCGTCTCGTTCGCGAGCCCGTGCGTGTTGCCCCTGGTGCCGGGATACCTCTCGTACGTGACCGGCGCCGCCGCGGTCGAGCGACCGCCGCGCCTCGCCGATCGGCTCGGGCCGATCCTGCTGTTCATCGCGGGCTTCACGGTCGTGTTCACCTTGTACGGCGCGTTCTCCAGCACGTTCGTGCACCTGATCAAGGGGCGGACCGGACAGGTCGTCGCCGGGGTCGTGATCGTCGTGCTGGGGGTGCTGTTGATCGCCTACGCGGTGGGCCGCGGTCCGATCGCGCTGTTCACCGAGCGTCGCCCCTTCCTGGAGAAGACGCGGCCGGGAACCGCGGGTGCGCTGCCACTCGGGATGGCGTTCGCGGCAGGGTGGACCCCGTGCATCGGGCCGGTGCTCGGCGCGATCTTGGCGATCGCCGCGTCGGGCAGCGCGGCGTGGGGCGCGTTCCTGTTGGTCTGCTACTCGCTCGGCCTCGGGATCCCGTTCGTGGCGATCGGGCTCGGCGCAGAGTGGCTCGCGGGCTCGACGCGCTGGCTGCAGCGACACTACGCCACGATCGCGATCGTCTCAGGCTCGCTGCTCGTCGTCGTGGGACTCCTCGTGGCCACGGGCGAGTTCACCCGGCAGCTCGCGCCCCTCGTGAAG
>JBKPRM010000193.1:0-3144 GCA_046734555.1 Actinomycetota bacterium
GCTCGGGGTCGACATCGACGCCGTTCTCGGGTCTGGTCATGACGGGCGTGTCACGGAGGAGGACGTCGAGCGGTTCGCGGCGCGCACGGACCGATCCGATGCGGAAGGCGTCTTTGCGGTCGCCGTGCACCAGGACCTCGGCTCGCGATTCGAGCCCGTCGGCGCGGTACGGCGCGAGATCGCCGGCGCGCTCACTCGCCAGACGACGATCCCGCAGGCGACGACCTTCCGGACGATCGAGTGCACCGCTCTGGAGGACGCGCGCCGCGTGACTCGCTCCTCGCCGCTCCCCTTCGTGGTCGCCGCGTTGTGCCGGACCGTTCGAGATCATCCGATCCTCAACGCGGCGTGGCTGGAGGACGTCATCGAGTACCGGGACACGATCAACGTCGGGCTTGCGGTCGATACCGAACGGGGCCTGCTGGTTCCCGTCGTGCAGGACGCCGGCCGTCGTGGCCTCGCCGACCTGACCGCGGAGATCTCTCGCCTCGCGAGCGCTGCTCGTGCCGATTCCCTCGCGCTCGAAGACAAGCTGGCCCACGCAACGATCGCGGTCAGCAATACCGGATCGTACGGATCGGAGGCGGGGACACCGATCCTGTCCCCGGGTACGAGCGTGACGCTGGCGTTCGGCTCTATCCAGCCCCGCGCTTTGGTCATCGATGGGCAGGTGGTTGCGCGGCCGGCGGCGACCATCTCCTGCACGTTCGATCACCGTGTGCTCGACGGCGCCACCGCCGGCCGCGCCCTGACCGATCTGGTGTCGCTGCTAGAGTCGCGCGAACGTCTGGAAGGCCTGCCTCGGTGAAGATCGCATCGCTGCTGCCGTCCGCCACCGAGATCGTGTACGCCCTCGGGCTCGGGGACGACCTCATCGGCGTCACCGACGAGTGCGACTATCCACCGGCCGCCGTCACGAAGCCCGTCATCAGTCGCAGCGTCTTGTCCCAAGGCCTGATCCAGACCCCGCGCGAGATCGATGACGCGGTCCGCGAGAAGGTCGGGCAGTCCCAGCCGCTGTATCAGCTCGATGTCGACCTGCTGCGCCGCTCGCAACCCGATGTCATCCTGACCCAAGATCTGTGCCGCGTCTGCGCCGTGCCGAGCGGCGAGGTGCAACAGGCGCTCGACCAGATCGGGCTGCCCGATGCCAAGGTGCTCTCTCTCGACCCGAACACCCTCGATGAGGTGATCGCGACGATCGGCATCGTCGCCAAGCTCCTGGATCGCGAGGAACGGGGCGAAGAGCTGATGACATCGCTGCGCGCCCGCGTGACTCGCGTCAAGGAGACGGCGAAGCGCCTGCCGACGGTGAGCGTCTTCGCGTTGGAATGGTCCGACCCGCCCTTCTCCGCGGGCCATTGGGTCCCCGGCATGATCACCGCGGTCGGCGGGACGCCGATCCTCGCGGAGGACGGCCAGCCGAGCCGCGAGACCGCGTGGCACGAGGTTCGAGCGGCGAGCCCCGAGGTGATCGTGTTCATGCCCTGCGGCTACTACCTCGAGGAGGCCGAGGACGAGTCGCGCGGGTTCCTCGAGCAGCCGGAGTTCGCCGACACGCCGGCCGTCCGCAACGGCAACGTCTACGCGGTCGATGCGACGTCGTACTTCTCGCGCCCCGGGCCTCGTCTGGTCGACGGCCTCGAGATCCTCGCCTGGGCCGCGCATCCCGACACCTACGCCACGCCCCCCGACGGCACCATCGCGAAGCTCCGCTGACGCGATGGCCGAGGGCCCCGACGCACCGATCCTCGAGTTCGACCCCGATCCGAACGCCGTGGTCGAACCACACCGCGTCGTCGAGGCGGGGCCCCATCGAGCCGAACGTGCGGTGCTCTGCTTCTTCAGCCAGGTGCTCGACCGGCTCGAGCGTGACGGGGCGCCGGTCTTGTTCGAGCTCGAAGCCGCGCACGGCGTCCACCCCGTGTTCGGCTTCGACGTCGACGGCGAGCGGATCGCCGTGTTCCACCCGGGGGTCGGCGCGGCGCTCGCGGGCGGCTTCCTCGAGGAGTCGATCGCACACGGCTGCCGCCGGTTCGTCGCGGTCGGTACCGCCGGCGGGCTCGTTCCCGACCTCACGATCGGGCACGTCATCGTGCCGACGTTCGCGGTCCGCGACGAGGGCACCAGCTACCACTACCTTCCGCCGAGCCGCTCGGTGGAACCCACCCCGGAGGCCGCCGAGGTGCTGATGACCACGCTGACGCGCCACGATGTGCCGTTCGTCACCGGCGGCACATGGTCGACCGACGGCTTCTATCGCGAGACCCGCCACAAGGTCGAGCAGCGGGTCGCCGAGGGTTGCCTCACCGTTGAGATGGAGGCGGCCGCGCTCTTCGCGATCGGTCGGTTCCGCGACGTCCCGATCGCACAGCTGCTCACGACCTCCGATGACCTGTCCGGCGAATGGAGCGGGTTCGGTTCCCCCGACCACGACACGCGCTGGTCGTTGTTCCAGCTCGCGGCCGAGGCGGTGCGCGCCCTCTAGTAGCCTTCCGCGCCTATGCCAGGGACCAATCAGGTCACGCCCGACGATCTCGGGAAACGCGTCACGTTCCAGTTCGAGCTGCCGAACGGCTTCCTGAGCGAGGCGGTCGGCGTGCTCGAGCGATGGGACGACGAGGCGCAGACCTACTTCGTGCGGAAGAAGGACGGGACCGAGGCGCGCGTGCCCGTCCGCGGCGTCCGATTCGGAAAGGTGATCCCCGAGTGAGCGACCAACTCCCGACCGCGTTGATCCGCCTTCGTCTCGGGCAGGAGGACGCCCACTACGGCGGGAACCTCGTCGCCGGCGCCACGCAGTTGAAGATCGTCGGCGACCTCATCACCGAGCTCGCGATGCGATACGACGGCGACGAAGGGTTGTTCCGGGCGTACGAGTCGGTCGAGTTCCTCGCGCCGCTGTATGCCGGCGACTGGATCGAAGCGCGGGGCAGGATCGTCAAGGTGGGGAACAGCAGCCGGACGTGCGAGTTCGAGGTGTACAAGATCGGCGCCGCGCGCACCGACATCTCGGACTCCGCGGCCGAGTTCCTGGACGAGCCCGTGCTGACGTTGAAGGCGGTCGGCACGACGGTCGTCCCCTCTGAACATCAGCGCTTCATGCACTGAACGCGGCCTGCAGCTGACGCCGAACGAGTGGCA
>JBKPRM010000194.1:0-13017 GCA_046734555.1 Actinomycetota bacterium
GACATGGAGGAGCGCTCCGCGCCGCGGACGGTCGTCGTCGGCACCGAGGGGATCAGCGGCCCGAGTTGGCAGGAGCCCGCGGCGCTCGAGGTCGGCGCGGAGGTTGATCGACGCGGAGCCGCGGGAGACCGCGACGTTCCCGCTGCGTTCATGACCGGGTTGATCCTCGCGGGGCTCGCGGTATTGACGCTCACCTTCGGCGCGCCGTACTTCGCCGCGTTCGCCGGTCTGCTCGTCTTGGTCGCGCAAGGCGAGCTGTTCGGCGTGTTGGTGAAGCATCACGCGCGACCCGCATCGCTCATCGGGCTCGTCGCGGGCGGGCTGATGATGCTCGGCGCGTACTGGCGCGGCGAGGCGGCGACCCCCGCGATGTTCGCCCTGGGTGTGATCGCGGCGTTCCTGTGGTTCATGACCATCCCGGTGGACCAACGCGTGCACGTGGTGCGCGATCTCGGCATGACGGTGCTCAACATGGCGTGGATCCCGCTGCTCGCGGGCTACCTCGTCGCCACGTTGAAGCTCGAGGACGGGAAGTCCCTCGTGCTCGCGGTGATCTTGCTGACGTTCCTGTTCGACACGGTGGCGTTCCTCGGCGGCTCCGTCTCGGGCGGCGCGTGGATCCAGCGACCGCCGGCTCCCAACGTGAGCCCGAAGAAATCCTGGGAAGGGATCATCCTCGCCGCGCTCGTAACGACGATCGTCTCGATGGCGCTCGTCACGTCCTTCGTCGGGGTGTTCGAGGGGCGGCGGCTGGCCGCGATCGCGCTCGGGCTCGTGATCTCGGTCGCGGCGACGTTCGGCGACCTCGCGGAGTCCCTGCTGAAGCGCGATATCGGCGTGAAGGACATGGGCACGCTGCTCCCGGGACACGGCGGCGTGCTCGACCGCATCGACTCGCTGCTGTTCGTTGCGCCGGCCACGTTCCTGCTGTTCCGCGTGGTGTTCGGCTGATCGAACCGATGTTGCCGCTGCTCTCGGGGGTAGCCACAGGCTCGGGGTAAGCTCGACGGCATGAGGCAGATCGCCATCCTCGGCTCGACGGGCTCGATCGGGACCCAGGCCCTGGACGTCGTGCGCCGGCATCCCGATCGCTTCCGCGTCGTGGCGTTGTCCGCCGCGGGGATGAACCAAGAGTTGTTCGTCGGCCAGATCCGGGAGTTCCTGCCTCCACACGTCGCGATCGCGGATGAGACGGCTGCCCGCGACATCCAAGATCTGCTCGGGCCCCTGAAGGGCGTCGAGTTCATCGTGGGTCCTGACGCGGCCGAGCGACTCGCGAGCGAGACCGAAGCTGATCTGATCGTCAACGCGCTCGTCGGCAGCGCCGGGTTGCCGCCGACCCTTGCGGCGCTCCAGGCCGGCAAGACGCTCGCGCTTGCCAACAAGGAGTCCCTCGTCGTCGGCGGCGAGCTCGTCATGGACCTCGTCAAGGGCGAGCCGGAGCGGCTGTTGCCGGTGGACTCCGAGCACGCGGCGCTCGCGATGGCGATCCGCCACGAGCGCCGGGAGGACCTGAAACGCGTGGTCATCACGGGATCGGGCGGGCCCTTCCGCGGTTGGACCCATTCGGAGCTGCAGCGAGCGAGCGTCAAGGAGGCGCTTCAGCACCCGGTCTGGTCGATGGGACCGAAGATCACGATCGACTCAGCGACGCTGATGAACAAGGGTCTCGAGGTCATCGAGGCGCATTACCTGTTCGACCTCGAGTACTCACAGATCCACGTGCTGATCCACCCCGAGGGACTCGTGCACGGCATGGCCGAGTTCCGTGACGGCAGCCTGCGCGCCGAGATGGCGACGGCCGATATGCGGCTGCCGATCCAGCTCGCGCTCGCGTGGCCCGAGCGGTTGCGGTCCGGGGTCGAGCAGGTGCCGCTCACCGAGCGGCCGCTCACCTTCGAGCCGGTCGACCGCGAGGCGTTCCCCGCGGTCGATCTGGCGTATCGCGTCGGCGGTCTGGGGCTGACGTTCCCGGCGGTGATGAACGCCGCGAACGAGGTCGCCGTCATGGCCTTCCTGGAGGGGAAGATCGCACTCACCCGCATCGTCGACCTCGTGCAGACGGTCGTCGACGAGCACGAGCCCGCCTCGATCGTCTCGGTCGTCAACATCGAGCGCGCCGACGGGTGGGCTCGTCGTCGTGCGGCAGAGATCATCGAGGAGCGCTAGCGCGTGGCCTTCGCGCTGTCCGTCGTGCTGTTCGTCGTCGCGCTCTTCGCGATCGTCTTGATCCACGAGGGCGGCCACTACCTGGCGGCGAGGAGCTTCAACTTCCGTGTGCTCGAGTACTTCGTCGGGTTCGGGCCGCGCCTGTGGTCGTTCCGGCGAGGCGAGATCGAGTACGGGGTCAAGGCGATCCCCGCCGGTGGGTACGTGAAGATCGCCGGCATGAACCCGTTCGAGAACGACGTGCCGGATGGCGACGAGCATCGCGCCTACGCGGCCAAGCCGATCTGGCAGCGGATCGTCGTGATCCTGGCCGGCCCGCTGTCGCATTTCGTCGTCGCCTGGCTGATCTTCGCGGGTCTCTTCTTCTTCTCGGCGAACTGGAGCATCCCGGGCATCGGGCAGGTCGAGCAGACGCTGAACGGTCACCCGTCGCCTGCCGCCGTAGCCGGTTTGCAACCGGGCGACGTCATCGAGCGGATCGGCGATATCGATCAGCCGACGAGCCAGGACATCGGCACCTACCAACGTGCGCACGTCAACCAGCCGGTGGAGTACGTGGTCCTTCGCGACGGGGAGCTGCACACCCTGACGGTGACGCCGGTCGAGGTCCCGAAGGAGGACTCCGTGCGGATCGGGATCGTCCTGTCGGGGGTCAAGGAGGGACCGATCGCGTCGCTCGAGCACGCGGGGGGCGCCGTGTGGGACACCACGCGAGACGCGGTCGTCGGCCTGGGCACGGTCTTCGGTCCGCAGGGGCTCCGCGATACCGCCCAGGCATTGTTCTCGAACGCCGAGCGACCGTCCGACGGCGGCGTCTCGATCATCAAGGTGAGTCAGGAGGCGGGACACGCCGGATCGCAGGGTGCGTGGGCTTACTTCTTCACGATCTTCGCGACGGTCGTGCTCTTCATCGGCCTCGTGAACCTGCTGCCGTTCCCGCCGTTGGACGGGGGGCACGTCGCCATCGCGCTCCTCGAGAAGGCCCGCGGACACCGGATCGACATGAAGAAGGTCGTGCCCGTGTCGGCGGCCGTGCTCCTGCTCCTCGGGTTCCTCTCGATCTCCGCGATCATCCTCGACATCTGGAAGCCCATCCAACGCCCCTAAGTCCGAAGGCCCCCTGACCTGCGCGAACGAGGGGTGGGGCATCACAGTTTCTCCATGCCGCCACCTCTCGCGCGCAACCGTTGCCGCGTACGATGTCCGGCGTGAGCGAGAAGACGATCCTCGTCGTCGACGACGAAGAGCCGATCGCCGAAGCGGTGCGCGCCCGGCTCGAGTCGGAGGGCTACCGCGTGGTCGTTGCCGACGACGGTCCCGAGGCGATCCAGGCTCACGCTGAACACCGGCCGGACCTCGTCGTGCTCGATCTGATGCTGCCGGGTATGGACGGCCTCGAGGTGTGCAAGCAGATCCAGCGCGACGGCTGGACGCCGGTGCTGATGCTGACGGCGAGGACGGAGGAGGCCGACAAGGTCGCTGGGTTCGCCGTCGGCGCCGATGACTACCTGACGAAGCCGTTCAGCCTCCGCGAGCTGACGGTGCGTGTGAAGGCGATCCTCCGTCGCGTCGAACGGATCCGCGGCGTCGCCGAGCAGCCCGATGGCCCGATCGAGCATCACGGCATGACGATCGACGCGGCGCGGCGCCGTGTCGAGGTCGACGGTGAGGAGATCGGATTGACACCGCTGGAGTTCGAGATCCTCGTCACGCTCGCCCGGGACCCGGGGGTCGTGATGAGCCGTGACTCCCTGATGGACGGCGTGTGGGGCTATCGCGACTACGCCGGCGGTCGAGTCGTCGATTCACACGTCGCGCGCATCCGCCGCAAGCTCGGCGAGGATGGCAACGACCCGCGGTTCATCCGCACCGTGCACGGCGTCGGCTACGCGTTCAAGGAGTGAGCGCGCGTGGCGATGCGACCGCTCGAGAAACTGCCGTCCATCCGGGCGAAGCTCGGCTCGGTGATCGTCCTCGCGGTCGCGATGACGTTGGTGATCAGCTATCTCGTGATCGGGTTCGCGCTTCGGAACTCACCGAAGGACAGCGAGGCGATCGACGCGCTCGCGATCGCACGTCTCGCCGCCAGCGGACAGCTGCAGAGCATCCCGGGTGGTACCTCGATCGTGAGCCAGGCCCCGTCCGGCGTGATCACGATCCAGGGTGCCCCTGTCCCGGTGAACCCGCCGCGGTTCGAGGACGACGTTCCACATTGGGGAGTGGTCGGACGGATCACGTACGCGGCGGTCCCGACGGCCGACGGCGGGTGGGTCACCGCGATGCAACCGTCGCCGTCGCGAGGAACGCTCGGCCGGATCTCCGCGACGCTCGGGTTCCTGCAGAGCGTGTGGTGGCAGTTCCTCCTGGCCGGCGCGGCGGCCGCCGTGATCTCCTTGATCGGGGCGCGCTGGCTCGCTCGCGGCATGACCCAGCCGCTGCGCGACATGGCGGCGGCGGCGCGCAAGATGGAGGTCGGTGACTTCCCTGCCAGGATCGAGACACGGAGCCGTGACGAGGTCGGCCAGCTCGCCGCGGCGTTCAACCGGATGAGCGCCGAACTGGAGTTGCTCGAGCGGTCTCGCCGCGACCTCGTCGCGAACGTCTCGCACGAGCTGAAGACGCCGATCACCGCGATCCGGGCGCACCTCGAGAACCTCGCCGACGGGATCGAGCAGCCGGACCGGCAAACGCTCCAGGTGATGCTCGGCCAGACCGAGCGGCTCGGGCGCCTCGTCGACCAACTTTTGGACCTGTCGCGTCTCGAGAGCGGCGAGGTCCCGCTGCACCTCGAGCCGATGGCGCTCGCGCCGGTCGTCGCGCGCGTGATGTCGGAGTTCTCCGTCGGCCGTGCCGTGACCGATGTCGATCTGCACGACGAGGTCGCCGCCGATACGTTCGTGGACGCCGACGCTGAACGGGTCCATCAGGTGCTATTCAACCTGGTCGACAACGCCGTGCGATTCACCCCGCCGGGGGGCGAGGTGACCATCTCCGCGGCCCGCGAGGGCGACCGCGTCTCGGTGCAGGTCCGCGATACCGGCGTGGGGGTCGGGCCCGAACACCTGCCCCGGCTCTTCGAGCGGTTCTACCGAGCCGACGCCTCGCGATCTCGCGACGACGGCAGCGGCACCGGGATCGGTCTGGCGATCGCGCGTTCGATCGTCGAGGGCCACGGCGGGCGCATCTCGGCCGTGAGCGAGCCGAACCGGGGCACGACCTTCACGTTCGATCTCCCGGGGGCCGACGATGCGATGTCCGTGACCGACAGGAGGAGCGTCCCGTGAAGTCCGCGACCACCGCCGTCACCGTTGCTGCCGAGGGCAGGTTCGAGTACCTCGATCTCACCGACGATCTGCGCCGCGCGGTGAAGGACGCCGGGGTCACGGACGGGATGGCGGTCGCGTTCTGTGCGCACACGACCTGCGCGCTGCTGATCAACGAGTGGGAGGACGGCGCGCTCGAGGACTTCCGTCGGCATCTGACCGAGGCGATCCCACATGAAGGCGTCTACTACCGGCACGACGACTTCGACATCCGAACCCAGAACATGCACGAGGACGAGCGGAGGAACGGCCACGCCCACGTCAAGGCGATGCTGCTGTCCGCTACGTCGCACGCGATCCCCGTGGTCGCCGGCGAGCCCGCGTTCGGCACCTGGCAACGGCTCATCTTCTTCGAGATGGACGAGCCGAAGGAGCGCACGGTGACCTTCCACATCATCGGCACCTGAGAGACTGGCGGATGGTGGAACGGCGCAAGACCCGCCAGCTGCAGCTCGGTCGCGTCGCGATCGGCGGCGACGCGCCTGTCTCGGTGCAGTCGATGACCACCACGAAGACCGCCGACATCAACGCGACGCTGCAGCAGATCGCCTCGTTGGTGGCGACCGGCGTCGACATCGTGCGGGTGGCCGTCCCGCACTGGGAAGACGCCGAGGCGCTCGTTGCGATCGCGGCGAAGTCCACGGTGCCGGTCGTCGCCGACATCCATTTCCAGTGGAAGTACGCGATGGCCGCCCTCGAGGCCGGCGTGCAGGGCCTGCGGATCAACCCCGGCAACATCAAGTACCAGGACAAGGTCCGGTTGATCGCCCGGGAGGCGAAGGACCGCGGCGTGCCCATCCGGATCGGCGTCAACGCGGGTTCACTCGAGCAGGAGCTCCTCGCCAAGCACGGGTCTCCGACCCCCGAGGCGCTCGTCGAATCGGCGCTGAACGAAGCGCGGATCCTCGAGGACGAGGACTTCTTCGACATCAAGATCAGCGTGAAGCACTCCAATCCGGCCGTGATGATCGAGTCTTACCGGCAGCTCGCCGACGCCTGCGACTACCCCCTGCACCTCGGCGTTACCGAGGCGGGCCCGATGCCGATCGGCGGGGTGAAGTCGGCCGTCGGGATCGGCACGCTGCTCGCCGAGGGCATCGGCGACACGATCCGCGTGTCGCTCACCGACGATCCGGTCGAAGAGGTGAAGGTCGGCAACGCGATCTTGCAGTCGCTCGGGCTCCGTGAGCGGGGCCTCGACCTCGTCGCGTGTCCCTCCTGCGGCCGTGCCGAGGTCAACGTGTTGGAGCTGACGAAGAAGGTCGAGGCCGCGATCCACGCCGAGGAGTTCGACGTGCCGATCCGTGTCGCCGTGATGGGCTGCGTCGTGAACGGTCCGGGCGAGGCGCGTGAGGCCGACGTCGGGATCGCGAGCGGCAACGGCCTCGGGTTCGTGATCCGCCGCGGCGAGACGGTCGCGAAGGTCCCGGAGGAGGAACTCGTCGAGGCGCTGCTCACCGAGGCGCGACGCGTCGCGAGCGAGAAGGCCGAAGAGGCCGCGACCGCCTGAGCTACTCGGCGTCGAACGGCAGCACGGTTTCGATACCTTCCGCCGCTCGGTCGGCGGCGCGCCGGCGGAAGACGACGTCGGGTTCGGGGGTCGCGTCGATCACCGGCACCCGCAGCCACGAGATCACCACGTCGATCCAGACGAGGTTCCGCGCGAGGACCAGCCAGCCCACCCAGCCCTGCGGGGTCGTCGCGTGGTCGCGCCAGACCAACGCGATCAGCCCGGTGAGCACGATCGCGACGGTGGCGACCCCTCCGGTGTGCCGCTCGTCATGCTCGCCTTCCAGCGCGAGCGCCGCGAACGGCAGGAGCCACGCCGCCGCCTGGAGCGAGAGCACGGGCGCGAAGACCGACAGTGCGGCGACCGACGCGAGCGATGCGGCCCCGAACACGTCCCGCCGGTCCCGGGCGGCGCGCCGCCAGAGGAGGGCCTGCACCGCGACGAGTCCCGAGAACAGGAGCGCCTTGGCCCACGTGGCGGCTGCACCGATCCGCACGGCGTCCGCCTCACGGTAGGGGATGCCGTGATGCGCGACCCACAGCAGGCTCCCGACGACGCTCTCGACGTGCCAGCCCCGCGCATCGCGGAACGACAGCACCTGGAACGGTCCCTTCGCGCCGCCCGTGAGGTACCACCATGCGCCGACGAGCAGGCAGACGGCCGCAGCAAGGACCAGCGCGCGGCGGGCTCGTCGCATCGCGAACGGGATCGCCAGCACGATCGGCCACAGCTTGGCCATCACCGCCAGACCGAGCAGCACCCCCGATGGCTCCTCACGCCGGCGTCGAAGCGTCGCGAGCGACCACGCCACGAGCGCCACGGCGACCAGATCGAACCGGAGGTAGATGAACCCGAGGAGGGGCGCGCCGAGGAGGAGGTAGGTCGTCGCCTGCCGCCGGCCCCATCCCCACCACAGGGCAGCCGCGGCCCCGACGTCGGCAGCGAACGCCACCACGGCGATCCAGATCACGGCAGCGGCCAGCGTGCCGCCGGCGAACAGGCGATCGAACAGCGTCTGCAGCGGCATGAACTCCACCGGGAACCCCCGGTACGGGACCGCGGGGGATGTCGCGATCCGGAACGCGCGGCCGACGTCGGCATCGACGCTCCCGAGCGCGCCCGCGCGGGCGACGATCACGATGACGACGAGCACGCGAATCCCGATGAGCGCGATGACGGTCCACCCGAGGGGTCGCTGCATCGTGCCGGGTTGCTCCGGCGGGGCATGGGCCATGACGCGCTCAACCGTAGCCCGCGCGGATGCCGATGACTCGGAGGATGCGGGGGATGCCGGGCGCGCGGGGCCGACGTGGATGCGCCCTGCTGTCCGTCCTGGCGGTGGTGGCAGGTGCGCTGTTACCGGCGGCATCCGCGCTTCCGGTTCCCGGCACCGGCTGCGAGGTGTTCCCATCGGACAACGTCTGGCGGCTCGACGTCTCGAAGCTCCCGGTGCACCCCAGATCCGACACGTGGAAGCGTGCGATGCACGCGCGGCACACCCGGCTGCACCCGGACTTCGGACCGCCGTCCTACGGGATCTGGTTCGACGTCGTCGACGCAGCGCATGCCGACGTCAGCGTCGACTTCACCTATGCGAGCGAGAGCGATCCCGGCCCCTACCCGTTCGGATCTGACACGCACGTCGAGGGCGGCTCCGACCGGCACGCCCTCATGGTGGACGCCGACACGTGCACGCTGTACGAGCTCTACGACGCCCGATGGAACGGGGGCAACCCGAAGGCCGGTTCCGGCGCGATCTTCGATCTGGGCTCGAACACGTTGCGTCCCGCGGGGTGGACGGGCGCCGACGCAGCGGGTCTGCCGATCCTCCCGGGGCTCCTGCGCTACGACGAGGTGGCCGCCGGCGCGATCGATCACGCGATCCGGGTGACGACCGATTGCACGTACGACGATTTCATCTGGCCGGCGCGGCACGCCGCCGGCACGACGGATCGCCGGTGTCCGCCGATGGGGGCTCGGTTCCGGCTCCGTGCGTCGTTCGACGCCAGCGGGTTCAGCCCCGCCGCGCGGGTCGTGATCAAGGCCCTGAAGCGCTACGGGCTGATCGTCGCCGACAACGGCAGCGACTGGTACTTCCAGGGAGCGGTCGACCCGCGGTGGACGTACTCGTTCGTCGACCAGCTCAAGCAGATCCCGGCTCGATCCTTCGTCGCGGTCGACGAGCGCGGCTGTCGCGTGGCGCCCGAGAGCGGCGCGTTCGCGCCGGGCCTCGACTGTCCGGTTCCTTCGGGCTAGCGCGCGAGCTCCAGGAAGTTCTCGACGAGCCGGGGACCCTCGGGGGTCAGGATGCTTTCCGGATGGAACTGCACGCCGAAGTGCGGGCGTTCGCGGTGCTGCGTGCCCATCACGAGCCCGTCCTCGGTCCACGCGGTGAGCTCGAGCTCGTCGGGCAGCGGGTCGCGCTCCACGATCAGGGAGTGATACCTGCCCGCCTCGAAGGGAACGGAGAGCCCGTCGAGGATGCCGCGGCCCTCGTGGTAGACGAACGAGGCCTTCCCGTGCATCGGCGCGGTCCGGTCGACGGTGCCACCGGCTTCGAGCCCGATCGCTTGGTGGCCGAGGCACACACCGAGCACCGGGGTCGTCGCGGGCAGCTGCTCGAGCAGCTGGGGGAAGCATCCGGCATCTCGCGGATGGCCGGGGCCAGGCGACAGCACCACCGCGTCGGGCTTCATCGCGACGAGCTCGGCAGCCGGTTTCTCGTCTGACTTCACGACGACGGTCGAGCGCCCGAGGCTCTCGATCAACTGGACGAGGTTGTAGGTGAACGAGTCGTAGTGATCGACGACCAGGATCATGCGAGGACCTCCTTGGGGGCGACCGCAGGCAGCAGCGCCTCGGCTTTCGCCTGCGTCTCTCGGAGCTCGGTCTCTGGATCGGAGTCGGCGACGACGCCGGCACCCGATTGGATGCTCGCCTCGCCGTCGACGATCACCGCGGTTCGGATCGTGATGCAGAAGTCCAGGTCGCCGGCGAACGTCAGATACCCGACGGCGCCGGCATAGGGCCCTCGCGGCGTCGGCTCGTGCTCGGCGATCAGCTCCATCGCCCGGCGCTTCGGCGCTCCGGTCACGGTCCCCGCCGGGAACGTCACCGCGAGCGCATCGAACGGCTCCATGTCGGGACGCAGGTCGCCTTCGATCGTCGACACGATGTGCATCACCTTCGAGAATCGCTCCACCTCCATCAGCTCGGTCGGCCGCACCGTGCCGGGGACGCACACGCGGCCAAGGTCGTTGCGGGCGAGGTCGACCAACATCGCGTGCTCCGCCTGCTCCTTCGGATCCGCGAGCAGTTCGTGCTCGAGCAAGCGGTCGCGCACCTCGGTCAGACCGCGCGGACGTGTGCCGGCGATCGGCCGCGTGACCACGCGACGGCCCTCGACCCGCACGAGCGGTTCGGGTGAGGAGCCGGCGAGCTCCATCCCGAGCGCCCGCAGGTAGAACATGTACGGCGCGGGGTTCGAGACGCGCAGCCGCCGGTAGATGGGGAAGCCGCCGTCGCGTGCGGGGAAGCCGACGCGCCGCGACGGCACGCCTTGGAAGATGTCGCCCGCGAGGATGTGTTCCTTGAAGCTCGCGACGATCCGCCGATAGTCCTCATCCGGCATGTTCGCATCACCCGCGACCCCGCCGGCATCCGACGCACCGAGGAGCGGGAGGGGCGCCGGGTCGCCGATCCGATCCGCGAGCTGCTCGAGCGCGGCGACCGCGTCGTCGTACCCACCGCGTTGTGCGTGCACGACGAGGACGAGGCGCTGTCGCCAATGGTCGACGACCACCGCGCGGTCGATCAGCAACAATCCGATCGGCGGGAACGCCGCGTCGGCGGCGTGCGGCGCGGGGTGTCCGTCAAGCAGGGCGGCGGCCTCGTAACTCGCGTACCCCATGAGGCCGCCGGTGATCGGCGGGAGCCCCTCGAGCCGCGGCGCCTTCAGCCGGTGCACCGCCGCACGCAGAGCTTCGCGCGGCGTCAACCGGCGTGATGGCTCACCGATCGGCAGCTCACGGACGACGTCTCGCAGGTGCACACCGTCGTCGTCCGCGATCAGGATGCCCGCGGGGTCACCTGCCAGGAAGGAGTACCGGCCCCATCGCTCCGAGCGTTCGACCGACTCCAGCAGCAGCCCCGGCCCGTCTCCCGCGATCGCCGGGAACAGTCCGACCGGGGTGCCGACGTCGGCGAGCACCTCGGCCCATACCGGCACGAGCGGCCACTCGGCAGCCGCGCGGTCGAAGGTGGCTCGGTCGGGTCGGACCTGGAGCTGGCTCATCGGGTCATCCTCTCGTACGGGTCCCGGAGACACGTGAACCCCGGACGGTCGTCCGGGGCTCGTGGGCGATGCGGTGATGCGATCGCGTCAGGCGCGCGCACGCGCCGGGCTCCACGAGCCCTCGCGCCACCACCAGGTCATCACGTGCATCATCAGGGTCGCGATGGTCGCATCTCGTGAGCGACGACGTCAACGTCGTCGGCGTCGGGCCGGGCTATACTGGCCTGCGGAAACGTGTTCCGTAGGCCGTGCCGGAGGTGGGCGTCCGCCCACCTTTCGTTTGGGAAGGGTTGGGGTCGTGGTGGATGTCGAGGCGCTCGTTCGCCCTGTCGTCGAGGGTGCGGGCCTGGAGCTGTTCGACGTGGCCTACGACCGGGCCGGCGGGCGCCAGGTCCTGCGGGTAGTCGTCGACCGTCAGGGCGGCCTCGATGTGGACACGATCGCCGCGACCGCCGAGGACATCGCGCGGCGGCTCGACCGGGAGGACTTCGGCGACGATCGCTATGAGCTCGAGGTGAGCTCGCCCGGGATCGAGCATCCACTTCGGACGCCCGCGCAGTTCACCCGTGCGATCGGCTCGACGGTCAAGGTCAAGACGGCATCGGCGATCGACGGTGCTCGGGTGCACATCGGCACGTTGCGGTCGGCCGACACCGACTTCGTCGTCGTCGTGGCCGACGGCGAGGCACGGGAGATCCCGGTGGTGGCGATCACCTCGGCTCGCACCGTTGCCGACTGGACCTCCGAGCTGAAGGGGTCGTCGGCATGAACCCGGACATGATCGCCGCGCTCCGCGAGCTGGAGCGGGAGAAGGGCATCGCCTTCGAGACGATCCTGCAGGGCCTCGAGGAGGCCATGGCCGCCGCGTACAAGACCGCGTGGAAGCAAGAGCATCCCGACGCCGACGACGACTTCGTCGGGTTCCGGGCCGAGATCGATCCCGAGAACGGCGACATGCGGATGTTCCAGCAAGAACTCGAGGAGATCGACAGCGATGACGGCGAGGGCGGCGTCGAGATGAAGGTGCTGTCGGAGCAGGAGGTCACGGTCACGGAGGATTTCCGCGGCCGGATCGGCGCGCAGACCGCGAAACAGGTCATCTTCCAGAAGCTCCGCGACGCCGAGCGGGAGATGACCTACGAGGAGTTCGCGGGCCGGGAGGGCGACGTCGTCACGGGCATCGTCCAGCAGTCCGAGCGGCGCTACACGCTGCTCGACCTGGGCAAGGTGGAGGCGCTGGTCCCGCAGGCTGAGCAGGTGCCGTCGGAGCCCTACCGCAGCGGCGAGCGGCTGAAGGCGTACATCACCGAGGTCCGCCGCGGCGTGAAGGGCCCCCAGATCGTCGTGAGCCGGACGCACCCGGGGTTGCTGAAGCGACTGTTCGAGATGGAGGTCCCCGAGATCGAGGATGGGGTCGTCGAGATCCGCGCGGTCGCCCGCGAGCCGGGCCACCGGTCGAAGATCGCGGTCTGGTCCAACGAGCCGGCGGTCGACCCGGTCGGCGCCTGCGTCGGCCCGAAGGGCTCGCGCGTCCGGAACGTCGTGACGGAGCTCCGCGGCGAGAAGATCGACGTGGTGCCCTGGTCCGACGACGCCGCCGAGCTCGTCGCGAACGCTCTGCAGCCGGCGAAGGTCACGCGCGTGATCGTCGATCCCGACTCCCAGACCGCCCAGGTGGTCGTGCCCGACTACCAGCTGTCGCTCGCGATCGGCAAAGAGGG